>JAQUZK010000150.1 GCA_028691335.1 Candidatus Izemoplasmatales bacterium | reverse complement strand
TAAAACAAGCACAACCACTGTAGCTAAAACAGAATTGCCACCTGGGGATTGAACTCCGAATGATTTTGCTAAATTATATATCATCGGTAGTAAGACACCGCTACCGAATAATCCATAAACAATTGAAGGTATTGCCGCTAATAGTTCGATTATCGTTCTTAATGTTTCGCTTAATTTTTTTGGTGCTATTTTAGCTATAAAAAGTGCTGTTAAAACACCTATAGGTAAAGCTATTAAAAGTGATAAAAAAGCTATATACAAAGTATTAACAATTATATATCCGACCCCATATAAATTTGATTTAAAAGTTGTACCCTCTAGCCAAGTAGTTCCTGTAATAAATTTCCAAAAGTCAACTCTACCTATTCCATTATTGTCTGTTATAAAAGGTTTTATTCCCTCTTCAGCAATAAAAACGATAATTATAACAATAAAAGACGCAGATATTATAGTTGCTAGCAAAAACACTAATTTTACTATTTTATCTAGAGCTTCTCTTTTATTATTAAAATGAAATAAGTTCTTTATATTTGATATCAAAGTTTTCAAATTTTGCTCTCCTCATTAACGTAAGAAAGTGACCCCTTTTATCAGGCGTCGCTTTCTACATATGTTTTATTTTTTGCAAACTGTTAGTTTAATAATTGATCCCAAGTTGTGTAAACTCCGCTATAGATTTTTTTTAAGTCTTCAGCTGATACACTATCAACTTCATTGTTTAAATGTACAATTGCTACAATAGCGTCCCATGCTAGTTGTCCTTGAGTACCTTCAGCTCCGTTTTCACTATCTTTAAATAGTCTAGAAGCAAATCCTACATGTTTGTAATTGTCTCCATCTTTTTCAGAACCTTGAGTTCTTTTAAATCCATCAGAAGAACCTGTATGATCATGTTCTGGAACAAAATTACCGCATTTTGGTGAAAATGATTCAGTTAAAGCTAAAGCAATTTTTTCTATTGAATCAGATCCTCCAAATTTTATTGTTATACCGCTATTATCTAAATTACATACATCATGCTCTTCTTTAATATCATCCCATGACTCAGTGCTTTCTAATGGTATAGCTCCTTCGTTAGTAATAATATCTGCTCCATCTGTTGTTCCTAGAAAAGCTATGAAAGCTAATGTAATTTCTTTTTCAGTATCATTAGCGAAATCATTTAAATCTCTGATAACAAAATTAAATGGTCGTTTTAATCCGTATGTGTTATTAACAACATTTTCAATAGTTGGTTCAACACCATCAAAATTTAAACCTTTTACTGAGTCGTCTAAGCTAGCTAATGATATATACCCAATTCCATATTCATCCGTAGCCATAGAAGTCAAAATACCTGTGTTATCTTTTATAACGAATTGATCAGCCAATAAGCTATCATCTTCAGCTGCATCATCGAAACCTATTCCAGCCATGAACCCAGCTCTTGTACCACTAGATGTGTCACGTGTATAAAGTGATATATTACTAGTTGAATCCCATAGAACTTCTGTAGTTTTGTCGCTTGTACAAGCATACATTGAACCAATAAATAACAAACTTAATAAAATTAATGATTTTTTCATTTTTTTCTCCTTTATTTGTAGTTACGCTATTATGATAGCTTTTAGATAAAAAAATAAAAATCATAAAAACGTGAAAAAAATGTAAAATTAATGTAAAAAAAACTAAAGCGATCAGCTTTAGTCTTAATTATTATTTAAATTTTCTTAGAAAATACTTTCTTATAAATAAAATCTACTTTTCTTCCATAGAAGTCTAACTGAAAAGATTCTATTATATCTTCATCAGAGAGAAACTGATTGATAAAACTATCGTTTTTAACTAGAGTTTCAAAATCAAGTCTTTCTTCAAAAGATTTAGTCGCTAATTTTTGTATTTTATCATAAGCGTCTTCTCTAGAAAGGCCTTTATCAAGTAATTTTGTCAAAATTCTTTGCGAGAATATTATTCCGTTAGTTAAATATATATTCTTCTTCATATTATCTGGATATACAACTAAATTTTCAATTACATTAATATATCTATTAAACATATAATCTACAAGAATTGTTGCGTCTGGAAGAATTATTCTTTCAACGGAAGAATGGCTAATATCTCTTTCATGCCATAAAGCAATATCTTCGTAAGTTGACATCATGTATCCTCTAAGGACTCTAGTTATTCCAGTTATATTTTCGCTTACTATTGGATTCTTTTTATGCGGCATAGCTGAAGAACCTTTTTGATTGCTAGAAAACGGTTCTCTTACTTCACTAACTTCTGTTCTTTGTAAATGTCTAATCTCTAAAGCTATTTTTTCTAACGTTGAAGCTAATAAAACTAAAGTACTTAAATAAAAAGCATGTCGATCTCTTTGTAATGTTTGCGTAGAGATATTTACAGTGTTCAATCCTAAACTATTACAGATATATCTTTCGATTTCCGTGTCTACAAAAGCATAATTTCCAACTGCACCACTGATTTTCCCTACTTCTACTTCACTTGAAGCTTTTAAAAACCTCTCATAGTTTCTTGATAGTTCATCATACCAAAGCGCAAATTTTAATCCGAAAACTGTGATATCAGCATGTATTCCGTGAGTTCTTCCAATACAAAAAGTATTTTTATAATTATATGCTTGCTTTTTTAAGACCTTCAAGAAATTTTGTACATCTTTCTTAATTATTTCATTAGCTTTTTTTAAAAGCACTCCATTAGCGGTATCCACCACATCTGTAGAAGTTAGTCCATAATGAATAAATCTTTTTTCCTCACCTAAACTCTCTGATACAGATCTTGTAAAAGCAATTACATCATGTTTGGTTTGCTTTTCTATTTCTTTTACTCTTTTAATAGAATATTTTGCATTTAGCTTAATTTTATCTAAATCATCTTTACTAACTATAGCTAAATGATTCAAAGCCTCTGCATTAAGAATTTCTATTTTTAAATAAGTATCAAACTTACTCTTTAAAGACCAAATGTTTTTCATTTTGGGTCGTGAATATCTATCAATCATTTTTAATTACCAAATTTTTATAACACTTAATAGTGTTTTCTAATAAACAAGCTATAGTCATTGGACCTGTACCTCCTGGCATTGGAGTGATATAAGAAGCAATATCTTCCACATCATTGAAATCAACATCTCCAAGAATCTTACCGTTAACTCTAGAAACACCTACATCAATTACAACAGCGCCTTTTTTCACAAAATGACGATTAACCATATGTGGCTTCCCTACTGCAGCTATTAAAATATCTGCTTGTTTTGCAATTTCTTCAATATTTTTTGTTCTAGAATGACAAATGGTTACAGTCGAATTTTTCTGTAACATAAGTTGTGCCATAGGTTTACCTACTATTTGACTTCTTCCCAATATTACACAGTGTTGTCCCTCAGTCATGATATTGTACTCTTCCAGTAACCTTATTATTCCTAATGGAGTACAAGGAACTAATGCGTCTTGGTTTTTAGATAGTTTCGCGACGTTCTCGTTCGCAAATCCATCTACATCTTTATTTGAATCTATAAGATTTATGATTTTTTCTGAGTCCAAATGTTTTGGTATTGGTAGTTGCAATAAAATTCCATGAATATCAGGGTTAGTGTTTAATTTCTGAATTTCTGATATTAGGTCTTCTTCGCTTACGTTATCATCTAATTTAATGATTGTTGAATTCATACCAACTTGATGACAGGCTTTTTCTTTAAATTTAACGTATGTTTCACTTGCCGGATCATTTCCTACTAAAATAACTGCGAGATGAGGTTTTTTTTCATGTGTTTCTATATATTTTTCAACTTCAACCTTTAATCTAGATCTAATTTTTTTTGCTAATTCAGACCCGTCCATTATTTTTGCCATAATTATTCCTCCTCATAAAGATATTGATCCAATATCTCCCCATAATAAACTGTATGATTTGCGGATTGATTATAGTATCTTGATTTCACAATATCTGGGACCACGCTTTGATCTAAGGTTTGTTTATAGATTACTTTGCATTCATAATGTAATTCCATATTAGAAATAATTGGTGTTTCGATTTTTCTGCCTTTAATAGGTGTAAAATTACATTCTTTAAATTTATCCATATCTCTTAAAGATTTTGTTCCACATATTGCTATTTCACGCAAAAAGTCTTTTTTTAATGGG
>JAQUZK010000149.1 GCA_028691335.1 Candidatus Izemoplasmatales bacterium | reverse complement strand
TATTTTTTTTGTTTTCTTCTTTCAGCACGGCTTAGTTTAGGCTGTAGATTTCCCTGAGTTAAATTTTGAGACATACTCTCTATATTACTCGGGTTCATTCCGGCCATTCTTCTCATCATCTTAGTCTGCTTTTCTAACATCGAAATTAACCGATTGATTTCTGTAGTAGATCGGCCTGAACCATTAGCTATTCTATTTCTTCTAGATGAGGAGCGATTAAGAAGTTCAGGATCTCTTCGTTCATCCTTAGTCATAGAAGAAATTATTGCTTCAATATAAACTAATTGTTTGTCATCGATCTTATCCACATCAGCCATTTGGCTCATACCCGGCAACATCTTGAGTATTCCTGAGAATTTACCCATTCTTTTAATCATTTTCATTTGTTTTAACAAATCATTATAATTAAACTTCCCAGACATCATTTTTTCCATCATATTCATTGCTTCAGTTTCATCGATTTCTTCAGTCGCTTTTTCGATAAGACTTAAAACATCACCCATACCAAGGATTCTAGAAGCCATTCTTTCCGGATGGAAAACTTCTATTTCAAGTAGTTTTTCTCCGGTACCAGCAAACTTGATTGGAACTCCAGTAACTTTTCGAATAGATAAAGCGGCTCCACCTCTTGTGTCACCATCTAGTTTCGTTAAAATGCATCCTGTAAGGTCTAAAGCTGTATTAAATGTCTCAGCCACATTTACAGCATCTTGTCCTGTCATTGCATCAACTGTCAATAATATTTCTTGAGGTTTTGCTAATTTTGCTATATTCTGGATTTCTTCCATCATAAACTCGTCAACATGCAAACGACCGGCTGTGTCGATAATCACTAAATCAAACTCATTCTTTCTTGCATAATCCAAAGCTGATTTAACTATCTTTTCCGGCTCTATTGTTCCCATCTGAAAAACTTCTATATCGAGTTGTTTCCCTACTGTTTGAAGTTGTTCAATAGCGGCTGGACGATAAATATCTGCCGCAACTAATAAAGGTTTACGATTATTATTTTTTCTTATTAGGTTGGCTAACTTACCAGCTGTAGTAGTCTTACCTGCACCTTGTAGCCCAACCATTAAAATTACACTAAAATCATCAGATAGGTTTAAATCACTAGCTTCAGACCCCATCAACTTCGTTAATTCATCATTTACTATTTTAACAACTTGTTGTCCTGGGTTTAAACCTTTTAAGATTTTTTCACCATAAGCAAGTTGTTTAACTTCATCAGTAAACTCTTTTACAACTTTATAGTTAACGTCAGCTTCTAATAATGAGAGTCTTACCTCTCTCATCATTTCATCAATATCTTTTTCTGTAAGCTTAGATTTTCCTGTTAATCTTCTTAAAGCCATTTGGAAACGACTTGTTAAATTTTCAAATGCCATATACTATTTCACCTTTTCTATTTGTTTAATAATATTAATTGTTCTATCAGACATAGAATCTCTATCGAGAGATTCTATTAGTTCATAAGTTAATTTGCTTTTTTGCATTAAACGCAATTTTGATTCGAAATTTTCAAGATTCTTTACTATATTTTTAATTTGCACATGAACTGCATTTCTACTAACACTTAAAATATCTCCTATTTCTGATAATGAATAATTATCAGAAAAATAATACTGAAAATACTCCCTTTGTTTGCCTGTCAATAACTCTTGATATGTGTCAAACAATTGGTTGAGTCTAATAGTTTCTTCTAATTTATAACTCATATCGCTTTACCTACTCAAAAAAATCTGAGAACAAACCATATATATAATCCTCAATATCAAAATATTCAAGATCATTAAGTTTTTCTCCTAAACCAACAAAACTAATCGGTATTCCTAATTTATTTCGAATCGCAAGGACAATCCCGCCTTTAGCTGTACCATCTAATTTTGTTAAAATAATACCGGTAATATCAGTAACCTCAGAAAAAATCTGAGCTTGAGATAATCCGTTTTGACCTGTCGTTGCGTCAATAACTAAAAAAGTCTCAAAAACTTGATTGCTGGTTTCTCTTTTAATTATTCTGTTAATCTTATCAAGTTCCATCATTAAATTCTTTTTATTTTGTAATCTACCAGCTGTATCAATTAATAATACATCAATGTTTTTAGACTTAGCCTCTTTAATCGCATCAAAAATAACACTTGACGGATCACTTCCGGCTTCTTTAGAAACAACTTCAACTCCAACTCTTTCGCCAAATACTTTTAATTGATTTATCGCTCCAGCTCTAAAAGTATCTCCAGCAGCCATCATTACTGATTTACCTTCACTTTTAATCTTATAAGCTAATTTGCCAATAGAAGTTGTTTTTCCAGTACCGTTAACACCGACAAACAATATTACTGTTAAACCATTTTTGTTATATTTAATATTAGTATTGATGATCTCGCCTTTTAAGTATAACTCGAACATTTGATCAACGATAATATTTTCCAAATCAATTGGTCTCTCAATTTTTTCTTTATCCACAACGGTTCTTATCTTTTCGACAAATTCTATAACAGTATCTACTCCAATATCAGCCATTATAAATATTTCTTCTAATTTTGAATATAAATCTTCATCTATTTTTTTTGATTTTTCTAATATATCTTTCAAAGATGACAAAGATTGAGATCTTGTCTTCATCATTCCTATTTTAAATTTCTCTGCTTTTTTACGTTTTTCTTTACTACCAAAAAGTTTAGAAAAAAGTCCCATAGTTTCACCACCTAAAAATCTATATGTATTATAACATATATTTAATATTTTTCTTAAATATTTAAATAAAAATTCGCCTCAAGCAAGTGAGACGAATCTTTAGGAAGGGTAAGTGTCTTTTAAACACTTTTGGGGAAATTTAAACTACTTATGTAGTCTAAATATATATTAACACAAACCCTATTACAGTTTCAAATGATGTTTTTGTGAACTTTATTACTCACACTTCTTACCAGAAATACATCTAAGATTATTAGATTCATCCTTAACAACGACATTGTCACAATCCGGACAGGTTTGGTCTACTACTTCAAGTGGAGAAATATATTTACATTTAGGAAACCTTGAGCAAGCTAAAAATTTGTTGCCTTTATTCTTTCCTTTTTTGGCAGTTCTAAGAACTAGAGTACCAATTTTACATTCCGGACATTCTACTTTTGTATCTTTCACTTCCGGCTTATCTTTCTTTTCTTCCTTGATGTATTTGCAACTTGGATAGTTTGAGCAAGCTTCGAATTTTCCGTATTTGCTGGTTTTATAAACCATAGGACTTCCACACTTAGGACATAGCTCTCCCGTTTCAATCGGTTTAACTTTTTCCATGTTTTCTTTAGCGTTGTCCACTAAAGGCATGAAATAATTATAGAAGTCTTGAAGAACATTAAGCTGTAATTCATCTCCATTAGCAATACTATCAAGGATGCTCTCCATATCTCGAGAATAATCAGCGCTTATGAACTCATGAAAGAAATCATCTAATTTCTCTATAGTTAACTTGCCTTGATCTGTTGGAACAAATTTTTTCTCTTCTTTTAATATGTACTTTCTTTTTAATAAAGTATCCACAGTAGCCGCATAAGTAGATGGCCTACCAATTCCTAGTTCTTCCATAGTTTTGATAAGTTTAGCTTCAGTAAATCTAGCAGGTGGTGAAGTAAATAATTGTTTTTTAAATACTTCATCTGCATTAATTATTGATTTTTCTTTGAAACTTGACAAGTCCATTACATCGTTTTCTTCAGAGTCAAAATCTCTTGTTAATTTTAAGTAACCATCAAAAACCGGTTTGGAACTTGTTGCTTTAAATATATACTTATTATTCTCTAACAAAAGAGTAGTTAATTCATTAATAGCTGGGCTCATCAATGAGCCTAAAGCTTTATTATATATTAACTTATAAATCTTGTATTCTTGTGAAGTAAGATATTTTTTTATAGATTCAGGATTTCTATAGATACTAGTTGGTCTTATGGCTTCATGTGCATCCTGAGCGTTTTCTTTATTCTTAGGGATTCGATAATAACCTAAATATTCTGAACCAAAGTCTTTCTTAATATAATTTCTTGATTCAGATATGAATTCTTCTGATAATCTTGTAGAATCAGTCCTCATATAGGTAATTAAACCTATAGGTTCTCCATCTATTTCAATACCTTCGTATAGTTTTT
>JAQUZK010000148.1 GCA_028691335.1 Candidatus Izemoplasmatales bacterium | reverse complement strand
GCTAAAAATGTTGATTTAATCATTACTGGAGAAGGAAGAATTGATGAACAATCTAGAATGGGTAAACTTCTATCCGGAACTGGAAAACTGGGTAAAAAATATGATATACCTGTTATAGCTCTAGCAGGAAGTTTAGCAGCAAATTCAAAAATTATGCACGAAATCGGAATAACATCAATGTTTTCTATAATTGATAAACCAATAAATTTGCAAGAAGCTCTAGATGAAGAAAACACAAAAAAAGCAATTACTTCAACAGTTGAAGAAATATGCTACTTAATAAAAGCATTAAAAAAGGAGTAGGTTAAACATAAAACCTTACTCCTTTTTAATTTATTTAATTAAATGATTGAAAGAGAACATATCCCAAGGAGATCTGTGAATCATTCTTCCTGCATCTTCAACTGATATTGGTTCAGAGAAGAAATACCCTTGCATGAATCTTATATCCATACGATTCAAAAGTCTAATAGTATCTTCATCTTCAATTCCTTCGGCTATAACAATCTTTTGATTTGCTTTAGCTTCAGTTATTACTTTTTCAATTTTTTCTTTATCAGGATCATCTCCTGTAATTTGTAATAAGTGACCTCTTGATAATTTAAAGATTGAAGCACTTACTTTAGACATGTCATCAATGATAGCGAAATTAGGTCCAGTATCATCAATAGCCATTCTAAATCCATACCTTCTAAATTCTTTCAGATTATTTAAAGCAATTTCATTATGAGTAACTATATAATAATCTAAAATTTCTAAACAGAAATTTTCTGGATTTAAACCATTCTTATTAGTAATCTCATAATATTGCCTTGCTAGATCTTGAACATTAAGTTGTTTAGGGCTTAAATTTATAGAGATAAAGAAAGCTCCTAATTTAATATTTTTTTTCCATTTAGCATATCTTTCCGCTACTTTTTCAAATCCCCAAATTCCAAACCACGTAATATCTCCTGTTAAATCCATAACATTAAGAAATTTACTTGGCGGAAGAATACCCATAGTAGGATGTTGCCACCTCAAAAGAGATTCCATCCCAATAATTCTTCCTGTTCTAATATCAACCATCGGTTGATAATATAGTAAAAACTCATTTTTTTCGATTGATCTTTTAATTTGCTTATAATACTCAACATTAAATTGTTCTGATTCAATCATACCTTGAGAATACATACAGAAGCGGTTTTTACCTTCTTTTTTAGCAACGTATACAGCTACTTCTGCATTCTTAAGCAATCTAGAAGCTGTTATCCCGTCATAAGGGAAAAGACATATTCCAATAGAAGCACTTAGTTGATGATTTCCTAATTTAGTAGGTTGTTTGAATAAATCTAATAACTCTTGCGCAATTAAATTTATCTTGTCGTTATCTAAGACCCCTTTGTAATAATAAATAAAGATATCCTTCTCATAATGCCCTGCGATACTTCCTTTCGCAGCATACTTCTTAAGTCTTTTTGAGTATTCAGCAATGATTTTATCAACGTCTTTTTGACTATAACTATCTACTATGTATCTAAAATTATCTAAATTCATCGCAAAAAACAATCTTAGATCGCCTTCATCTATCGAATTAATGTCTTCGTTAATTTGTGCTAACAAATGATTCACTGATACTGATGAAGTTAGTTTATCTAACATTGAATCGTCATTTAATTTATCTTTCGTTAAACTGTCTCTTTCTAGTTTATTCTGTTTAAAATGAAATATCACATTTCTATATAAGAAAAATAGAGCGACAGCTGTTGAAATAACTAATAAAGCAGCAACAGCTACTTCCCATGGCCTATTGGCAGTGTTTGGATCTGTTAAAAAGATTAAACTTGTCATTTCTTACACCTCTAAAAGTTTGCTTTACTAGCAAGAACATCAACCCTCTTGCCTTTAGCGATTTTATAAAATACTTTTATAAACTCATCAACTTCTTTTTCAGTCAAAGGAGCTGACATTAAGAAACCTTGAAAAACATCAGTTCCTATTTGTTTTAAATACTCATACTGCTTTTTAGTTTCAACACCTTCCGCAATAACCTTCATATCAAGATTATGAACTAAATTTACGATAGTTCCCACAATCTTATGGTCATTTTCTGTACCAAAAATACCATCAATAAAACTTTTATCTATCTTGATATTATCAAAATCTATTTGTCTTAAGTAAGTTAGAGAAGCATAACCTGTACCAAAGTCATCTAATGAAAATCTAATACCAAGCGCTTTTAAGTCCGCTATCTTTTCATCGACCATAATTGTTGATTCCAACAAAACACTTTCGGTTAATTCTAAGGTCAAGTACTCTGGATTTATATCAGTTTCTTTAACTATTGATTTAACAATGTCCACAAAATCAAGTTGCATTAATTGTATAGAAGATATATTAACACTAAAAACAAATTCACGATCATATATACTTTTTAGTTTAACTTGAGTTTTACAAGCTTCTCTTAAAATCCAAGTTCCAATTGGTAAAATCATATAGTTTTCTTCTGCATTGGATATAAAACTGCTTGGTGATATTTCACCTAATATCGGTGAACTCCATCTAGCTAGAACTTCAAAACCATAAAGTTCACTTCTATTATCGACTAAAGGTTGATACTTTAAATATAGCTCATTGTTTGAAATTATTTTATTAAGTTGTTCAAGCACTTGTGCTTTATAACTAATTTCTCTAGCGATGTTCTCATTATAAAACAAATATCTTTTATTTCCAAGTTGTTTTGCTTTATAAAGAGCTGTATCAGCTTTTTTAACCAAATCATCTAAAGTGTTCCCATCAGTTGGATAAGTAGATACTCCCATATGGAACTTAACTTCTAATTTTAGATTTTTTACCGCTAAGGGCTCTTTAAAATAAGTAAATATCCTATTTATTGTTCCTTCTACCATTTCAAAAGAAGATACATTATTCATTATATATATAAACTCATCATGATTAACCGCATAAAGATATTCTGTGTTATTTAACAACTTCTTTAATTCAACCGCAATTGCTTTTAACAGATTATCTCCAACTATTTGCCCTTTAATAATATTAATGTTTCTAATATTTTCAACTTGAAACATAATTATCGCTGCTTTTTTATTTCCAGATAATATATTGCGATTTATTTCTAATTTGGCAGCACTAATGTTTTTTAAACCAGTTAAAGCATCATATGCAAAAGTTTCATATACCAACTTTACTTGTCGATTAATTTCTTCTGACATTAAATTTATCGCTTCACCAATATCCTTAATCTCATTATTTTCAATTAAGTTTACTCTTACGTTATAATTACCATTTTTTATTTCTTCTAATGATTGAATAATCTTATTAATTGGAGCTAAAACTCTCTTTATTCTTCTATTAAGTAAAAGCGTCGTAAGATAAATTAGTATCCCGATTACAAACATCATGATACCAAACAATAACTCCATAGAAATCAAACCTGAATTATCTACTAAAACAACTACTTGCCAATTATAATCCTGAAGATTATTATAAGTTACTAAATAATCTTTGTTAAAGAGGTTTATATTTTTAACTTTTTCAAGTTCATAATTTGAAATTAATTCTTGCATACCATTTTCAGAATAGTTTAGTTCATTATCAATAGAAGAAAATTCAGAACTTGTCTTCATAAAATAACTATCATAGAAGGAATCTGTATAAAAAGCTAAAGTAGGGTTTTCTTGATAATCAGTAATAAACAAAACATCTAATCCCTCATGATTATTTTTTTCACTGATTTCTTGTATTAATCCAGATAAACTGTCATTGGAAATATCAATTCCAATATAGCCAATTTCAGTAGTTCCATCATATACTTTTTTTACATAAGTAAATGTGTAACCATCAGTTAAAGCATCTAAATATGGTGGAACAAACTTTTCTTCATCGGTTCCTAATGCATTTAACCAAGGTCTTTGATTTATAAACCAGTTTTGATATAAAATATCTCCTTCATTGGTTACTGCACATCCATCTGTAGCTGTTAAACAATTATATTCAGTAGCCAGAAAAATCAAGTCATAAACTTGATTTTCTTGATGATTAATCACACTCTTAACAAGACTAGAATAATCATACATTAGTTTGTAATTTGAACTAGATTCTTCAATCGTTGGATTATTTCCAGAATTGATGTACTTAAGATAATCAATAACTATTGGATTCTTT
>JAQUZK010000147.1 GCA_028691335.1 Candidatus Izemoplasmatales bacterium | reverse complement strand
TATTATAATAACCAACTGGGAACATTTTTGAGCCTTTAGCAGTTTCTAAAGAAGAAGCGATAGCCTGGCCAGCTTGATGAACAGTTATCATAGCGGTTCCACCCTTAGGATAGAACGTTATACATTTCATTCTTTTAATTTGTTCTATTAAGAAAACCCATACAGGTTTTCTTCCTTCTTGAATTCCGAAAATATATGGAAGTTCAAGTACAGTAACTGCGAAATTGCGATCTGCGAAAATAAAAGCTTCGTTACTTTGATCAACTCTTGATTTAATGTAGGGGTGAGTTTCGTACAAATATAAATTTTCCCAGAGTCTATCTAGGTATGTGAAATATGAACCGCAAATCACAGCTGATTTGACTTTCATTTCCTTAGCTAGTCTTAAAAGCTTTTTTAAAGGTGTAATATTTTTGCTTTTATAATATTCATAAGGATCACCTGAATGATGCACTCTTTCATCAACACCAGCTGCGAAAATAAGTCCTTCTTGGTTTCTTAGATGATGTCTTAGTTCATTATCGCTCATAGTTTCGTAATCACCAAAAATAACCTCCATTTCCTTTGGAATAATTAATTCTTTTGGAATTTCTGGTAAGGTTATTGTTTTAACATTATGTCCTCTTTTTAATAATTCTTTGGCGCTTTCTAAACCTAAAAGTCCAGTTCCACCGATTATCAAAACATTCATTACGATCCTCTTATTTTAAAAGTTAAATACTTGTACATAAATATATTACCGAAAATAAAGCTAAAAGTCCAATGATTTATCATAGATAAAAGAGAAAACGCTTTAGCAAGCATGATTAGTTGATAAAGCGTTTTAAAAATTCTTTTGTTCTAGGTAGTTTAGGGCTTTGAAAAATTTCATTTGGACTGCCTTCTTCATAGACAATTCCTTCATTCATAAAAATAACTCTATGAGATAATTCTTTTGCGAAACTCATTTCATGAGTAACAATTATCATTGTTATACCTGTTTTAGCTAAGCTTTTAATCGTATCTAAAACTTCACCAACCATCTCAGGATCTAGTGCACTAGTTGGCTCATCGAAGAGAATGACTTCTGGATTCATCATCAAAGCTCTTGCGATAGCTACTCTTTGTTTTTGACCGCCGGATAAAGTTTTAGGCATTTTCATTGCGAAATCTTTCATTCCTACCATATCAAGAGTTTCTAAAGCTTTCTTTCTTAAATCTTCTTTATTTTTTTTAAGAATTTTAAGTGGAGCTAGAATTAAGTTATCAATAACATTTTTGTTTTCAAAAAGGTTAAAACTCTGAAATACCATTCCTACTCTACTTCTTAAAATTTGGATGTTTTTAGGTGATGTGAAAAAGTTTTCGTTATGAAATAGTATTTCACCAGAAGTAGGGATTTCAAGGTAATTGATGCATCTTAATAACGTTGATTTTCCGCTACCTGAACTACCAATTATAGATAATATTTCTCCTTGTTTTATTTCTAGATTAATTCCTTTTAGAACCTCATCTTGATCATAGGCTTTGTGGAGGTTATGAATTTTTATTATAGACATTTTTTTTATTCCTCCTTCTAATTAGAACTAGTCAGTTCTAAAGGTTTCATTCCCATGCGCTTTTCAACTAATTTAAGGATTGATGTTGTTGAGTATGTTAAGAATAAGTATATTAAAGCTACGATTGCGTAAGCTTCTAATTGACGATAGTGAATACCGGTTATTTTTGTTGCTTGGTTAAACAATTCAAATATCCCTATTACTGATAGAACAGCTGTATCTTTAATGTTTATAACAAACTCATTACCAATAGCCGGCATTGAGTTTTTGATTGCTTGTGGGAAGATTATAAACAGAAGCGATTGAGTATAATTTAATCCTAATGCATAAGCTGCTTCGCTTTGACCTTTGTCAATAGATTCTACTCCGCCTCTAATTATTTCAGCTATGTAAGCTGCTGTATTTAATGACACAACAAATAGCCCGCATAATAATGGATCTCCAAATAAACCAAAACCATACCAAAAGAAACTTGCTTGAACTATCATTGGAGTTCCGCGGAAAATTGTTATATAAATTGAACTTAATTTATTCATGAAAATTTTTAATGTTTTTTGGAATTTGTTATCAAGTTCAGTTGTTTTAATGATTTTTCCAGTTGCTAGTAATAAAGCAAGAATAAATCCGATGATAGTACCTAATAATGATATTCCGATAGTCAATAGTGCTCCTTCAAGAAACATTTTTCCGTATCTTACAAGAGTATATAGACTGCCTCCTAAAAAATCATCAGGGATTACTGGTATAACTTGGCCTTGAAATGTATGATAATCAATATTGTTATTGTATGATAAACTAGCATGAATAGAAAATACTACTTCACCTACTAATACATTAGGAAGAGTTTTGACAGATACTTTAAAAACTTCTTGGTCAACGTAATCTGTTCCTTGTCTTAGGGAAATAGTTTCTTTTTCTTGACTTAATGATAGATATTTAGAATCAATAGTATAGGTTATTTGAACATCGCCGTAGTTTGCTGGTAAGTAGAAGTCTTGTGTGATTCTATTTAGTCTATCAGCGGTTAATGTTTGATAATTGAATGAGCTATAAAACTTGATGTTTTCGATAGCGTCAATGATAATCGGATCATCGGTTTGAATTTCTGTGTTATCAAGTGCGTTACTTCTCGGGATTACTGTTATAATAATCCCGAAAAGAATCGCAAATGTAATAACTTTCTTAAAAACTTTTAACATATTATGGTTGACGGCTCATTGCTTCATTCATTAATGTTTCTCTTTGTTCTACACTTAGGTTAGCTAAAATTTCATTTATTGCTTGTAACAGATCAGTTTCCTCTTGTCTTAAAGCAATTGAGACAGCTGAGTCTTCGTATGAAACATCGAAGCCATTTCCTTCCTCAAATTGAATAATAGTAAGATTTGGATTTGTTTCAACCAAAGCTTGTGCTACAGGTAGTTCAAGAATTGTTAAATCATATGTGCCTTGATTGAGTGCAGTAATTATAGTTGGTACATCTCCAAGTGGGTTTTTATGATTAGCACCAACAAGTTGTTGAGCTAAATCATCATAGATAGTAGAAATTTGAGCAACTACATCAGCTCCTGCAAAATCATTTATTGATGTAGCAGAAGCGTAACTAGAATCGCTTCTTAATACAACTACATGAGTAGATTGATAGTATTCGTTTGTGAAAGCTACTGTTTCAGCTCTTTCAGCTGTAGGACTCATACCAGCGATTATTAGATCGATTTCTTCTGACACTACAAGTGATGGGATTAATCCTTCCCATTCAACTGCTTTAATAACTAGTTCCATGTCTAATTCTTCAGCTATAAGTTTAGCTATAGCTACATCATATCCATCTACAAAATTATTGGTTCCGAAGAGTGGAACTGCATTTTCGTATGCACCTTGCTCGTCGATTGTCCAATTGAATGGTGCGTATGCAGCTTCCATTCCTACAATTAGTGTTCTTTGTTCTTCAGTTGTAGAAGAACTGTTGTTAGTATTGGCGATAGTAGTGGTTGTGCTAGTTGCATCGCATCCGATGAACACAAAAACCAATAGTAACATGATAATACTTAAAATTCCTTTTCTCATTTTTCTTTCCTCCTAGATTTTTTTTCGTAAAAAAAAGCGTCCATCAAGACGCTTTGTAAATAATCTAAGATTACTTTTGTTAGCGCCTCTATCTTTTTTGTAATAAAGATAGGAGTGTTATAAGTGTTCCTTATAACCCCATGATAATAACATGTCTGTTTTTATCATTCGGCGATGGGTGCCTTTCAGTTGTATCATAGTCTACCGACTCCACAAACTTACTAATCTGCATCGCTACCTCTAAATATCTGATGAAGTTTTTTTACATGGTCCAAGTATATAGATTTTTCTATTTATTGTCAATAATATAATTCGTGAAAGTGTTTTCATATAAAAAATAGGTAGTTTTAATAAAATGTTCTTTAGTTCTATATAATTTTTCTTAATAATATGCTATATATAAATTATAAATAGAAGGAGGATATATGTGAAAAAAATTTGTAAGATTGTCATTCTTGCATTTTTGCTTTTGGGAACAGTCGGTTGTGATCTCTTAGGGGGGAAGACTACAGCCGCTAATACTTCACTAACAAGTGATGGCATAACCAGTGATTTAACCGAAAATTATACAATTGTTTTCAACACTAATGGTG
>JAQUZK010000146.1 GCA_028691335.1 Candidatus Izemoplasmatales bacterium | reverse complement strand
GCAGCTATAGCTGATAATAGCCAAGTACTATTAATTAAAGAATAATGATTAACCTTATCTGCTACTTTATAAGAATTTCTACTAGCTATAGAACTTATCAAATAAATTACTGCATAGATGACACCAATATAAATCTTCAAGTTTTCATCTTCGGTAAAATCTCCAAAAGCTACTAATCCAGCTGATAAAGATAAAGCAATAATCATTGGTTGAACATAATCTTTAATACTTTTATAACCCGCTTGATATAGTGCTGAATCAAAGACCAATCTTCTAACTTTTCCATCTTTAAAAGTATATTTTACACTATCAACATTTTGTTTAATAAAAGTTTTAAAACGGAAGTTTGTCTCACGTTTTTCATTCAGATAACTTGGATAAGATGCGATTAAAATCATATCAAGTAAATATGGAACTATTGATGCTAAAAATAAATATTTAATATCTGGTAAGTAAAGCACAAAGATAATAGCTATAATTGACATTACCATAGATCCTACTAAAGACATCGCTCTTGTTTGTCCATAGACCTTAGTCTTTGAAGCGCCAATATCATGTCTTTCTAAAAAACTCATTATCATAGCTTTATGTGTACCAGATCTAAAAGCTTCTCCTAGTCCAAACAAAACCATCGCAATTGCGAATATCCAAAAATCTTTTGCGATAAAAAACAATAAAAAAGATATGATATAAAAAATAAAACACATAATTAATTCTGCTTTTTTACCATATAAATCAGCAATTACTCCTGAAGGAATTTCAAAGATATAAATGATTATCTCTCTAATTGAAATTAAAAGTCCTACCTCAAACAAACTTAAACCACCAAGAGTTAAATAAATGATTAAATACGGTTCAAAAAACCTTAAATTCTTCAAAAAACCATACATTTCAAACTTAAAGATTTGCCAACGGAAATCTTTCAATTTAGCCATTATAACACTCATCCTCCTACTAAATTAAAAAAGCATTTAAAATGCTTTTTTTATTTCATTTCATTAATTTCACTAATGACTCTAGATATAGCTTTAAAAGCTTCATCCTCATCTTTACCATTGAACACGATTTTGATTGTTTTATTTGCTGGTACTCCTAGAGACATAACCCCCATAATTGATTTCATGTTAACTTTTCTTTCTTGATACTCCATAATCATTTCAGATTGAAAACTATTAGCCTTTGAAACCAACTTAGTTGCCGGTCTTGCATGCAAACCATTTTCATAAGTTATCTTGAATTTCCCATCAATCATAATTAACCTCCATATATTTCTAAATTTATTTTATCAACTAAATCTTTAGCGTCAAATGGTAAAACCATTTTAACATTCTTACCTGAAATAAATACACCTGTAGCTCCCATATCTTTAAAAGCTTCTAGATTAGCTACTTCTATTTCTTTTAATTGAAATTTAACTCTCGTTCCATCTAAAGCAGCTTGATTTATATTATCTATTCCACCTAGATTCTTCACTACTTCCTCTAAATACTTTGATGTATCTACCTTTGATTTCTTTGGTGCTTTATTCAATAAAACTTTGATAATTACAGCTACTGAAAAAACAAACAAGATAACTGGCCACCAATAATTTTGATTTAACCAATCTAAGGCAGTCAAGTTAACAAATAAATTATGCACAATTATCACTCCTTACAGAAATATTTTATCATAAAAAAAGTAAAAAATATATGTTTTCAAAGAAAATATAATTAAAGATTTCTCGTTGCAAATATTACAATAATAATATATAATCTTCTAAAGAAGGGAATGATATAATGTCAAGAGTAATAGAAGCAGTAATTGAAATCCCAATGGGAACACAAAACAAGTATGAAGTAGATAAAGTGCAAAACAAAATTAAACTCAACCGAGTTTTATACTCAAAAATGACCTATCCAGCTGAATATGGTTTCATAGAAAAGACCCTAGCTGAAGATGGAGACCCTCTAGATATTCTAGTATTAGCTACTACCCAAACGTTTCCTGGTTGTATAGTTGACGCCAGGGTTGTTGGTTATCTTGATATGTATGACTCAGGAGATAGAGACCAAAAAATTATCGCTGTAGTTGACGCTGATCCTAGATTTGATGATATTCATGATATAGAAGACATTAAAGAACTACAACTTAGAGAAATTAAACTCTTCTTTGAAAATTACAAAATCCTTGAACCTGGTCATCATGTAAAAGTATTAGATTATTATAACAAAAAAGAAGCGATTAAATTGATAGAGTCTTGCCAAAGAAGATACACAGAAAAAGTTACTAGTTCTTTATAAAAATTAAATTAAATAATAAAACATCTCAAATATTTTAAAAATTTGAGATGTTTTTTTTATCTACTAAAAGTTATTTGGCCATTAATCATTACTAATTTAGTCTTAGTCAAGTAGTGAAGAGGATGTCCATCCCAGATTACTATATCCGCATCTTTACCAACTTCTATACTACCAACTCTATCATCTACATGATTAATTCTAGCAGCGTTTATAGTTACAGCCTTAAATCCTTCAAGTTCATCTAAACCTTCTCTAACAAATATACCTACTTGAGTTAAAGCATTAGCTAAATGAATTACTGGATGATCAGTCATTATCGCAAACTCAATACCATGTTTCTTTAAAATCTTAGCTGATTCGAAACTTTTATTACGCAATTCATACTTAGATTTTGATCCAAGTGTTGGGCCAATAATTACTCTTTGCTTGTGCTGTTTTAAATACTCAGGAATCAAATGCCCTTCAGTAGCGTGCTCAATAGTAGCGTTTAACCCAAACTCTTCAATTATCCTAATCGCTGTAACGATATCATCTTGTTGATGAGCATGTATTTTTACAGGAAAACCATCAAAAACTCTAGCTAAAGATGCCATTTTCATATTATATTCTGGTTTTTTTGCTTCTTTATTTTCTGAAGAATTCTTTTCATATTCATCAAGTTTTTCTTTATAATCTTTAGCTTTTTGTAACGCATCTCTGATTAGAGCCGCTGTAGCCATACGTGTTGCTGGAGTTTGGTTCTTAGAATTATATACTCTTTTTGGGTTTTCACCTAAAGCCATTTTCATAGATGACTCACTAACAACTACCATATCATCCACTGTTTTTCCAAAAGTTTTTAAAACAGTAAAGGTACCACCAATACAGTTAGCACTTCCTGGTCCAGTACAAACAGTTGTAACCCCAGACTCCATAGCTTCTTGAAAAGCTACATCCTGTGGTTTAATCGCATCAATCGCTCTTAATTCAGGAGTAATGGGTGATGTCATTTCATTTCCATCCGCTCCTTCAAAACCAATTGCTTCTTCAAAGATTCCGATATGACAATGCGGGTCAACAATTCCGGGAGTTACAATATTTCCTGCTGCGTTAATAACTTTCGCCCCAGAAAAATCCTTTTCATCAATCTTTCCAATTTGCTTAATCTTGTTCCCTTCTACTAAAATATCAACCACTTCATAATTGATTTTAGCCATACTAATTAAATTAGCATTTTTAATTAAATACATAATTTTCACACCCTCTCTTCTATTTATAAAAATCAAATTCTTAATTAATCATTATCTAACTATTTATAACAATATTAATAAATAACTCAGTCCCTTTAATCAATGCCTCTTCATTTAGATTAAATCTAGAATTATGAATATTGTAGTTTTCTAGATCTTGATGTTTAACTCCTAGCCATGCTATAGCACCTTTTTTTAAATTAATATATCTGCTGAAATCCTCTGCACCCATAGAAGCTTCTTTTAGAATAGTTACCTTAGAAAAAATATCTTTAGCTGACTTAACCATTAAATCAACAGATTCTTTAGTGTTAATTGTCGGGTCATATCCTCTCACGTATTCAAAATCACATGTCCCTCCATAAGATAAAGCTACTGCCTCCGCCATTTTTTTAAGATCATTTTCTATCTTTGTCCTTACTTCTTCATCAAAAGTTCTAACAGTCCCTTTTAGTATAGCGTTATCAGGAATAATATTAAATGTAGTTCCGGATTTTACCTCTCCAATTGTTACTACCGCCTTAGAAAATGGATTAATACGCCTTGAAACAATACTTTGAATCTTTGTAATGAAATCCGCTTGCATAACAATAGGATCAACGCCCAAATGTGGATAAGCAGCGTGACAACCTAAACCATTAAACTGTAAATTCATAATATCTGCGGCTGCTAAAGCATCAACATAATTAATCGCTAG
>JAQUZK010000145.1 GCA_028691335.1 Candidatus Izemoplasmatales bacterium | reverse complement strand
GATGTGGTAAATCAGTTTCTAGTAGAATGATTATGGGTATTTTAGCTGCTAATGGTGTTATTGACAAAGGACAAATAGTTTATGAAAGTCAAGATTTGACTGAAGTAGATGAAGAACATTTCCACGAAGTACGTGGTAATAAAATTGGTATGATTTTCCAAGATCCAATGTCAAGCTTAAACCCTATCATGCGTATAGGTAGACAAATTACTGAAGGTATGATTCTTAATGGTAAAAGACTTAAAAACAAGACTAAAAAATTATATCAACTTGAAAAAAATAATTACACAGAAATTAAACACAAAATAGAGAAATTAGATAGAGTTTACAAGCATAATTTAGCTTTAATAGAAGATTGTTTATATAATGAGAATTTACAAAGTTTATTAGAAAAACAAAACTCATTAGAACAACAACTTGAAATAGCTAAGTCAAATCCAGAAGCAAAAGCTGGAATCAAACAAGAATTAAACGGAATAAAGAAACAAATTAAATCTATTCAAAGCGATTTGAAATCTAAGTTAGCTGTTGAACATAAGAAAAATGTTTCTGAACAAAAGGTTAAATTACCACCTTTAAAGGCAGAAATGATTAAAGCTAAGAAAAAAGCTGAAGCTCAAATCAAACAAGAATGGATTGCTAAGAAAAAAGAATATCAAGAAAAAATACAAAAAGTAAAAGAAAATCCTGAAAGTCAAGCTAAGTTAGATGAAGAAATCAAGGTTAAAGAAGCAGAACTCGATGTTTTGAATAATCAAATGAATGAGTTAATAGAAAATTTCCAAGAAGCTTTTTCTAAATCTGTTAGAGATAAGGATAAAATTATTCTTAGAGCTAGATTCCGTGAAAATAAAAAAGATTTAAAGTTTGATATCAAAGAAAAACAACGTGAAATAAAAGCTTTACAAAACTATACAGCTACTAAGATTAGAGAACTTAAAGAAGAATTACGTAGATTTAAGAAAGTTACAAACTTAGAAGCTAAAGAACATGCTATAAAAATTATGAGTGAGGTTGGTATTCCTCAACCTGAAAAACGTTTCAAACAATATCCATTCCAGTTTTCTGGTGGTATGAGACAAAGAATTGTTATCGCAATTGCTCTTACAGCTAATCCAGATATTTTAATCTGCGATGAGCCTACAACGGCTTTAGACGTGACGATTCAAGCTCAAATTCTAGAACTAATCAATAATTTGAAAAAAGAAAGAAATCTATCAGTTATTTTTATTACCCATGACCTTGGTGTTGTTGCTAATATGGCTGATAGAATCGCTGTAATGTATGCTGGTAAAATTGTGGAGATTGGAACAGTAGAAGAAATTTTCTATCAACCTAAACATCCATACACTTGGGCTTTACTTAGTTCAATGCCAGACATTATGTCAAAAGAAAGACTTACAGCTATCCCAGGAACTCCACCTAATATGTTGTTTCCACCTAAGGGAGATGCATTCGCTGAAAGAAATCAATATGCTATGAAAATTGACTTTGAGATAGAACCTCCAATGTTTAAAATTACCGATACACATTATGCAGCTACTTGGTTATTGCATAAAGATGCACCAAAAGTTGAAATGCCAGAGGTAGTTAAAAACAGAATCGAGAGAATGCTCAAGACAACAGAAGGGGTGACTAAGAATGGCTAATAAAGAAATTGATAGAAGTCAAGAAACTCCTGTATTGAGTCTTAAGAATTTAAAGATGTACTTTACATCTGGACATGGGAAAAATAAGTTGATTGTTAAAGCTGTTGATGATGTAAGTTTTGATATTTACAAAGGCGAAGTTTTTGGACTTGTTGGAGAGTCCGGATGTGGTAAAACTACTACCGGAAGAACCATTATTAAGTTATATCAACCTACAGATGGTGAGATTTGGTTTTTAGGTGAGTTAATTGGAGCCGGTAATTTAGGTAACAAGGAAAACATTAAAAGAATCAAACAAACAGCAAAACTTAAAATCAGTGATTTAAGATCAGATTTAAAAGAAGAACTAGAAAAGACTGAAGATACAAATATGGCTTCGGCTTTAAGAAAAAAATTTAACGACCAAATTAAAGTGGTAAACGAAGAAAAGAATAAGTTAATCTACGAACAAAAAATGGAAATTCATCGTAAGAAAAAAACTGAAAATGCTAATTACCATTTAATGAGAAAAATGCAAATGATCTTCCAAGATCCAATTGCTTCACTCAATCCTAGAATGACTGTTAAAGAAATTATCGCTGAAGGATTAAGAATAGCTGGAGTTAGAAATGAAAAGGAGATAAATCAAAGAGTTAATGAAGTTTTGGAAACAGTAGGTTTGTTACCGGAACATGCTTCTAGATATCCTCATGAATTCTCTGGTGGGCAAAGACAACGTATTGGTATTGCTAGAGCCTTAATCGTTTCTCCTGAGTTTATTATCGCAGATGAACCGATATCAGCTCTTGACGTGTCAATTCAAGCTCAAGTAATTAACTTATTGAATGATTTAAGAGATGAGTTGGGAATTACCATTTTGTTTATTGCTCATGATTTGTCTGTTATTAAGTATTTCAGTGATAGAATTGGTGTTATGTATTATGGTAATTTAGTTGAATTAGCTACTTCTGAAGAGTTGTTCTTAAATCCATTACATCCTTACACTCGATCATTGCTATCAGCTGTTCCTCAACCAGACCCAAGATATGAAAAGAATCGTAAGAGAATAGCTTATGATCCAAGTACACATGATTATAGTGAAGATAAACCTAAACTTCATGAAATTAAAAAAGGACACTTCGTATTAGCTAATAATAAAGAATTAGAAGAATACAAGAAAACTTTAAAATAATGATAAAAAATATTTTGCTAGATATAGTCATAGGTGCTATTATGGTTCTAATCATTATGTTTGCTTTTTTTGAAGGAGATTTTAGTTTCTTAAACGATAATCTTCAAAATACCATATTTATAGTAGGAATCATTTTAACTAGTGCTGGATTATTGACCGCAACAGGCGCCTCAAGAATATTTAGAGGTGTAGGGTTTGTCTTTAAAAGAATGTTTACAAGAAAAGTTGATGGTTTATCATATTATGAATATCTTCTTATGAAAGATGATAAAAGGGAAAGATATCAAGGACTACCATTACTTATAGTTGGCATTGCATTCGTTATATTATCATTGTTCTTATATCAATAAAATTATTAAAAGCCACTTTTTGTGGCTTTTTTTACTAAATAATTTGTTTTTATTATTTGTTTTTATGGTCGCTTTAATAATTTGTTTATTTGTGTTATAATATAGACATAGATAAGAAAAAGGAGGATTAATATGAATCAATATCATGAACCATTTGAGTTACTAGATGATGAAACAAGAGAAATTACTAGAGCAATTAAATCTTTAATCGAAGAGTTTGAGGCTGTAGATTGGTATAATCAAAGAGTAAATGTTACTAAAGATGAAGAATTAAAGAAAATCCTTATTCATAATCGTGATGAAGAAATTGAACATGCCGCTATGGCTTTGGAATGGTTAAGAAGAAAATTACCAGTACTAGATGAAGAATTAAAGGAAAATTTATTTAAAGAAGGCTCTATAACTGGGCATCATCACTAATTAATATGAAAAGCATCGCAATAGTGGTGCTTTTTGCTTATTAAATAACAATTAAATAAATATGTGGAGGAAAAAATATGCCTTATCAAAATAAGTATTTAGAATTATTAAGTTATGACTATCCGACAATTCAGTCGGTAGCATCAGAATTTATAAATTTAAATGCTATTTTAAACTTACCAAAAGGTACTGAGATATTTATTACAGATGTTCATGGTGAGTATGATGCTTTTAATCATTATTTAAAAAATGCTTCTGGAATAATCAAAGAAAAAATTGAAATCAATTTTCCACATTTAAGTGAGAAAGAAAAAAGTAGATTAGCTTTTTTTATCTATTATCCTACTGATATGCTTAATAAATATAAAAATCTTTTAGATGAAAATGATTTTAAAGATTTATTGAAGTTAGAACTTTCTTACATGATAAATTTAGCAAAAGAGATTGTAACAAAATATACAAAGTCAAAAGTGAGGAAAGCTCTACCGGAAGAGTTTTCATACATTATTCAAGAATTGATTTATGAGTCTAGTTCTCATGAAGATAAAGAACTTTATTATCAAGCGATTATAAATTCAATTTTTCAAACAAAAAGAGAAAGCAAATTCATTTTACA
>JAQUZK010000004.1 GCA_028691335.1 Candidatus Izemoplasmatales bacterium | reverse complement strand
TTTAGAAATTTTAAAGAAAGGTGGTAACGCTATAGATGCAGCGGTAGCTACTGCTGCTTGTTTAACAGTGGTTGAACCTTGTAGCAACGGTATTGGAAGCGATGCTTTTGCCATTATCAATTACAAAGGCAAAATATATGGCATAAATGGTTCTGGACGAAGTTCTAGAAACATTAATATAGAAAAAATTAAAAATTTAAATTACAGTTCTATGCCTAAATTTGGGGTAATACCCATCACAGTTCCTGGTGCTCCAAAGACATGGGCAGCCTTAATTGAAAAATTTGGAAACCTAAGTTTAATTGAAGTTTTAACCCCCGCAATAAATCTTGCTAGAGAAGGTTTTAGTATCGGACCTTATGTAGGTCATTACTTCGAAAACTCAATAAGACATTATGAAGAGAACAATAAAACAAGTGAATACGAACACTTTTTCAAAGTGTTTAAAAATGGAGATAAGTATTATAAGGCTGGAGATACTTTTAAAAGTAAATTAATGGCCAAAACACTAGAGGAAATAGGTTTAACCAACAGTGATAGTTTCTATAAAGGTTACTTAGCTGAAAAGATTACTAGTTTTATGGAAAAACATAATGGATATCTTGATAGAGAAGATCTAGCTAATTATGAAGTTGAATTTGTCTCACCAGTATCTATTAACTATAAAGGATATGATATTTTAGAGTTACCTCCTAATGGACAAGGTATAACTGCTTTAATGGCTTTAAATATTCTAAAGAAGTTTGATTTCAAACAAGAAGAGTCAATAACTTATCATCGTCAAATAGAAGCATTGAAAATCGCTTTTTCTGACACGATGAAATATGTGACTGATCCAAAGTTTATGAAAATGAAATCAGAATTTTTACTTAGTGATGAATACTCAAATCTAAGAGTAAAAGAAATTACAGAAAAGGCTAAAATGTATAGTCCAATAGACTATAAGAAGAGTGGAACAGTTTACCTTGCAACTGCTGACAAAGAAGGAAACATGGTTTCTTTTATACAAAGTAATTATATGGGATTTGGAAGTGGAATAGTTATTGACGACACTGGGATATCTATGCAAAATAGAGGACACACTTTCTCTTTAGATTATAACCATGATAATTGCTTGATGCCTAATAAAAAAACATATCATACTATCATCCCCGGATTTATAATGAAGGATAATTTACCGATTGGTCCCTTCGGAGTTATGGGTGGTTTCATGCAACCACAAGGTCATTTACAAGTTATTATGAATATGATAGATTTCAAAATGAGTCCCCAAGAGGCTATCGATGCGCCTAGATTTAGGTGGGATAAAGACAAAATTGTATCTATAGAACCCAAGTTTCCGCAATCTATTATCGATTTTCTTATTTCATCTGGTCACGAGATTAAATTTGAAGATCGAATCGGAGGATTTGGAAACGGACAAATTATCCTTAAAAATGATGATCATTATGAAGTCGGATCCGAAACTAGATGTCAAGGATATGTAGCATATTATTAAAAAAGGTCTACTGTGAAGTAGACTTTTTTGTTTTAATCTTGTAGAGTTCTTCTACAGCAAAGTGAATCTTAGTAACTGATACATCTTTATTAACCGGAAACAAATAATAACTATCTTTTGCTGTAGAAAAGCTAATGCAATCTCCCTTACCAAAGTATTCAAACTCAACATGTACTCCATAGTTGCTTAGTACTGGTTTAGTTATCTCAAAATCGTGATCTTGAAATTTTGCAGTAAGTTTAAACCCTTCTTGATTATGAATTAGTTTACCCTTACCCAATCGATAAAAACCAGTACTGTTAGGGAGTGAATCGACATAAACATCTATTTCTAAATTGTAACTACCTTTTTCAATTTCATTTGCCACTTCTTTTCTTTGCCATTCATACCAATCAGGAATAAAATTAAAAATTGTATTTCCGGTGCTTTCATTTAATCTATTATACTCATCAACATGGTATTCATGTTTACAGTTTGAGCAATAAAGCTTATTGTTTTCGCTATGCATACTTTTTTCATTTTTACAATGAGGACATTTGTATAATACTTTTTCAAGATTAACAGCTCTATCATTTCCCTTAATTTTTATGTTATTGTTTGCTTGATATTCGTAATCATTATAATAAAATGATGTTTTAATTCTACTATTAATTTCATCTACAGAGAGTTTCTCCAAATCCTCGGTTGACAATAAATAAGTCATAACTGATTTAACAGGAACTTTTCTTTTCTTGAAGTTCCAAACTGGTTGATGTAAATGATGACCATGTGAAATCAATGTAACAACAGGATACTTAAACATTTTGACTAATTTACCTAGACTATCTGGAAGTATCGCTGTAGTTCCAATTAAAGAATATCTTGCTTCGGGATATATTACTGCAATCGATTTATTCACTTCTAGTGAATGCTTTAATTGTTTTACAATAGAAGGGTCTGCTACAAACTTTCTTTTTCCTATACAACCAACATTTCGCATAAGCTTCTCTCTATTTATAAATCCATCAACCGCAACCACATAATTTGCTCTTCTAGGAAAAAACGCTCTTGTAGCTACTTTAAAATCGAAAAAACTATTATGATTACATAAAAGCACATAAGGGCCTTTCACTTTATCCATATTTACTTTTGTAATTTTTACTTTTCTAATAAATGTTTCAGGTATTGATAATCCCCATGCCAAAACTTGTAAATACCATTTAGCCTTTTTTGGCATTGACTTCAAGTCAAATCTTTCCATTTTCTCGACTTCTTCATAAGTCTTAAAAACAACATCACTAATTTTCATTTTTACCCTTCCTTCTTTTTGTTATTTCTTTTTTCCTACAGTTGCACAATACACGGTAAAATGATCCTCACCATTAACATTTAATAATCGGTCTACTTTTTCTTGATCATAAGCACATATAGCGCAAGCGCCACAACCTATAGCTTCAGCTGATAAAGAAAGATTTTGACAAGCATGCCCGGCTTCTATAGCAATCATTTTATGTGCACAAAAATCATACTTATATTCAATTCTTTCAGCTACGGTTGTAAAGAAAAATGCAACTTGCGCACCTCTTAATTGTTTTAACAAAGAATCATTTACTTCATTAACGATTTCCTTTGTTCTTTTAATTAGCAAAAGTTTATGGTCTTTTTGTAAATATAAATAGATCCCCGTTTTTAATTCTTCGACATTATTAACAAAAACATATGTTTCCATAGAATTTGTTGCACCAGCTGTAGGTATCGTCCTGAATACAGCATTTGATCTAACTTCATCAACTCTCGAAGTTTCCCAAAGCAAATAAGAAAACTCCTCAAAACTTAAATACGCATCATCATAATCTCTTAGGCTTCTTCTTCGCTTAATAGCTTCTGATAAAGTTATTTTTTCAATGTTATCAAACTCTTTAAGAAGACTAATAGCTTGGCTATCATTATTGATTTCAAGAAATTGCCTCGGTCTTTCTAAACCTTTTCTTTTAGCGCTTTCTACACTATATAACCCTAACCATCTTGGTTTGATGGTTTCTCTATTTCGTTTTATAATATCATCCATTATTTGCTCTCCTCAAATAAATACAAGTAAGCTTTATAACCTTTATCAATCATTTCTTCTTTTGGAATAAAGATAAGTGAAGCTGAATTTATGCAGTATCTCAAATTTCCATTTGGTCCATCATCAAAAACATGACCTAAATGACTATTACCTTCTTTTGATCTTACTTCTGTCCTTATCATTCCATGAGATATATCCATATTTGTCTTGATATTATCCTTGTTGATTGGGTTTATAAAAGAAGGCCAACCACAATGAGCATCGAATTTATCTTTTGATGAAAAAAGGACTTCTTTAGATACAACATCCACATAAATTCCATCTCTAAATTCTTTATTATACTCATTATCATAAGGCTTCTCGGTACCGTTTTGTTGAGTTACGAAAAACTGTATTGGGTTTAGTTTTTTAATTTCCTTATCATATTTGCTCATATATTTAAAATGGTAGTTCTTTATTCAAATCAAGCATCTTATTAACGGTTTTTATATCATTAATACACGCTTCATTTAAAGGAACGCCCTTATCCTTTCTTTCAAGCCAGGAAAGATATTCTTTTTCTCCAGCTGTGTATATTCTTTTTTCTCCTGGGGATTTTGTACTTGATCTTAATGCTCTTAAAATCTCTCCAGTAGTTTTCTTAAAACTATCCACCCCCATAAAGGCTTCAGTATCTATAGCAATAAAGAAATGGCCAAGATGATAAGGTTTATCGTTTCCCTTTTCATCAACGCCAGTAAGCATCTTAAGAAAACTGCCTGCTTGTAAAGCTGAACTCAACACTTCTACAACTGTCGCATATCCGTATCCTTTATAACCAGCTAACTCTTCACCAATACCTCCTAAAGGAGATAAAGCCGCTTCATTATTTACTAAGTCTTTTAAAATTTGTTTAGAATCAGTTTTAGGTAAACCATCCCTACCAATTACCATTCCTGAAGGTGTATCCTTACCAATCTTTGCAAAATACTCTATTTTACCTCTTTGAGTAATGCTGGTTGCACAATCTAAAACAAAAGGAAACTCTTCATCAGTTGGAAATCCAACAGTTAAAGGATTTGTGCCTAACATATTTTCCACACCAAAAGTAGGAGCTATAGAAGGTCTAGCATTGGTACCAGTTATCCCAATCATCCCAGCTTTAGCAGCCATTGTTGCGTAATATCCTGCAATACCATAGTGAGTTGAATTTCTAACCACAACCATACCCATACCATACTTCTTAGCCTTATCAATTGCTAAACTCATAGCTTTATGACTCGCTACCATACCCATGCCATCATTAGCGTCAAAAACAGCTGTTGTAGGAGTTTCTCTTAAAATATCAATCTTTGTAACTGGATTTTGGATACCTTTGTTAATTCTATCTATATAAATCGGTTTAAAACGATTTACTCCGTGAGAATCAATTCCTCTTCGATCACTTTCCATTAAAACATCAGCACAAATTTCTGCATCATTTTTTGGAACACCAATCTTGATAAATGCACTTGTAATGAAATCTTTTATGAAATCCCAACTCACATAAATATTTTCACTCATGTCAACCACTTCCTTACTATTAGTTTTATATTTAGATTATATCATAAAAAATATTTTTAATATAATCATATATTGTAATCATTCAACAACATAATATTTTATAAAAAACAAAAACATGTTATAATAAAGTTTAGAAACTAATAAGAAAGGATACAAAAAATGCCAAAAGAAATATTATTAGACAAATTAGCTAATTTAGCCGTTGTTATTGGTGCTAACGTTCAAAAGGACCAAATCGTTGTTGTAAACGCACCGACTCAAGCAGCTGAAATTGCTAGAAAAGTAACAAAAAATGCTTATAAAGCTGGAGCCAAGAAAGTTATTATTAACTGGAGAGATGAATTAGCTGGAAGATACTCATACGAATATGAAACTATTGAAACATTACAAGACATCCCGCAATACTCCATCGATAGAATGAAGTACTTCGTTGATAATGGAGCTTGTGTTATTTCTATAGTATCACCAATTCCTGGAGCCAATAAAGGCTTAGATTCCAGTAAAATTCAAGCCGCAGGTATCGCATCTAGTAAAGCTCTAAGTTTCTATCGCGAACATATGATGGGTAATAGATCACAATGGACTATAATTGCCGCATCAAATCCTATATGGGCAAATAAAGTTTTCCCTAATTTGCCTGAAGAAAAAGCTACTGAAGCTTTATGGGATGCTATATTTAAAGCTTCTAGAGTGAAAGAAGATACTAATCCAGTTGAAGAATGGAATAATCATAACTCTACTTTAATCAAACATAATAAAGTACTTAATGATTTTCAATTTGATACTTTACATTTTAAAAACTCTCTAGGTACAGACTTGAAAATTAAGCTAGTAGATAATCATGTTTGGTCCGGTGGACAAGAAAAAGCAACTACTGGTGTTGTTTTTAACCCTAATATTCCTACAGAAGAAAACTTTACTATGCCTCATAAATACGGAGTAAACGGTAAAGTTGTAGCCACAAAACCTCTAGATTATCAAGGAAATTTAATCGAAGACTTCTGGCTTGAGTTTAAAGATGGAAAAGTTATAAACTATGATGCCAAGAAAGAAAAATCTACTCTTAAAAATCTAATAGAATTTGATGAAGGAAGTTCATACTTAGGTGAAGTTGCGCTAATCAGTCATAACTCACCAATTTCTATGGCTAATATTTTATTCTTCAATACCCTATTTGATGAAAATGCATCTTGCCATTTAGCATTAGGAAGAGCGTATCCAATGAATATCAAGGGTGGAACAAAAATGGAAGTTAAGGATTTAGAAAAGTTAGGTTATAATAACTCCATGTCTCATTCTGATTTTATGTTCGGAAGCGAAGATATGGATATAGTTGGTATTACAAAAGATGGTAAGAAAATTCAAATATTTAAAGATGGAAACTTTGTAATTTAATTCTTATTTGCTAGAAGATCGCTTAAAAAAAAGCGATCTTTTTTATTTATTAGAAAATCCTCTTACATGTACATTTTAGGAGGACACTCTGAAAGATATTAATTTATAAAGATTAAGTTATCGTTTTTAAAGAGTAATTATAGATTAATATTTCCTTGTTTACAAATACACGATTTTGACATTTGAAAATGTTTTATTGACATTTTTTAGTTTTTTCTTTATAATTGCATAGTAAGAGGGTTAAGAATGAAACTGGAAAAATTTGCTTACAACATTTATTATATGACCAATATCTCGCTTACTATCTACAATGAAGATGTGAAGATTTATGAAACTAATCAGTTAATACTACCTGATCAGTTAATAAAAGATATTGATAGTCAAAAACAAGCGATTATAGAAAGTCATAAAGATAATCGTGTAATTAGAGTCCAAAATAAATTTGGTCTTACTTTCTTGTGTATTTTTTCAAATCTGAAAAATGTTTTAATAGGCCCGTTTTTAATTAACGATGACTATGAAAAATATATAAATACTCTTATATTGCAGTATCGTCTTATCAATAACGATTCTGAAATGCTAGAAAGTTTTTATAACTCTCTCAAAATATTGTCTGATTTCCAACAAAATATAATCGTCAATATACTAAACAAATTAAATTTCCTTGAAGAAGACCTTCCAAACATATTAAATGTAAAATTAAGTCAACTAGACTTAACTCCTTCCAATGTAACTAAAGATAACGACTATACTCAGAAACAAATAGAGAAAAGTATAGAAATTGAAGACATGTTGATAAACATTGTTAAGAATGGCGATGTTGATACGGCACAGAAATTTGATTTTCAAAATATCTCTACTCAACATTTAGTATATCGAAATAATTCTTTTACAAACATGAAAACAAATTTGATGATTTTTGATGCTTTATGTAATCGTGAAGCTATAAAAGCCGGAGTAGATTTAGTTTTAGCTAATAAAATATCTGTAAACCTTAAGTTCCACATTAATAAAATAAGTTTATCTAGTGAAATTAGAACAATTGCTCAAAAGATTTTAATCACTTATGCAAAAGCAGTAAGAGATTACACTTTACTTAAATATAGTACTAATATACGAAAGATTATTTTATATATTCGTAAAAATTTAACTAGTAAAATTTCTTTAGAAGATATTGCTAAAGATTTATATATAACCAAAGAACACCTTTCAAGACTATTTAAGAAAGAAATGGGAATAACCATTTCTGAGTACATAATCCAAACAAAAATTGAAGAAGCAAAAACACTTCTTAATGAAACAGACTATAATATTCTTGATATAGCTGTTCTTCTCAATTTTGCCAACAGTTCACACTTCTCAAATTCTTTCAAGAAAGTAACAGGGCTATCACCTAGCGACTATAGAAAAAAACCCATTGAGTAAAAATCAATGGGTTTTACATTTATGTTTATTGTGATAAAATAACTGTAGCAAAATATTAGGAGGAAATTTAATGAAAAAGAAAATCAGTGTTTTAGGATTCGTATTAATCATTATAGGATTTGGAATATACTATCTTATAGGTCCGGAACGTATAAACAGTATATTAGATCAACAAGCTCCAGTCATCAATATTGATGAACTCCCTAGTTTTTACAGATTAGGAACGGACTTTGACTACTCTATAATCAAATGCGAAGATAACATTGATAAAACTTGTACAGTCGAGAGATCTAGTGACTTTAACATAAATTTAGAAGGGCTTCAAACTATAACTTTGACCGCTATTGATAACGCAGGAAATAAAGCTGTCTATAGTTATACAATCGAAATAGTTGAAAGTTTTGATGGCTCAATGTTTATTCCTAAAGGTTATTATGATTCTATCGAAGGCCTACAGGGTGAAGAGCTTAAATCAAAACTCAATGATATAATCACAGGTCATATTGAATTTCCTTATACTGATGATGAAACTGATGTTTGGGATATACTAAAAGAAGCTGATGAAGATCCAGATAATCCAAATAACGTAATTTTATTTTACACAGGGTTATCTTGGTATAAAGATTGTCAAGACACAACTTATCCACCGGATTTTTGCGAAATGAAAATTGAAAGTGAAGTCGAAATAATAGAATGGAATAGAGAGCACATATGGTCTAAATCAAGAGGAGATTTTGAAATAAAGGAAGGAACTACTTCTGTTTTAGATATGGGCGCTCATACCGACTTACATCATCTTGTAGCCGCCGAAAGGACTATGAACTCAATTAAGAATAATCGAATGTTCGAAGATTGTAACTCTGAAACTGATCAAAATGTGACAGATGTCGGCTATGGTAATTACACCTGTAATGAATGGAGTTTTGAACCAAGGGACGAAGTTAAAGGTGACGTCGCTAGAATGCTGTTCTATATGGCAGTTCGTTATGAAGGTGAAGAGGGAGACATGGTTGATTTAGAACTCACTAATGACTTAATAGTAGACAAATCATCCAAACTACCTTTTTATGGGTATTTAGAAGATTTACTGAAATGGCATATTCAAGATCCTGTATCAGAAAAAGAAGTTTTGAGAAACCAAGTAATATATTCTTATCAAAGAAATCGTAATCCATTCATTGATAGGCCAGAACTAGTTGAATTAATTTGGGGCTCATCAAATTAAAAAATGCTAGCAAATTTTTTTATAATTTGCTAGCATTTTTATTACTCTTCAGTTTTCTCTGTTATTACTTCAACATCCATAGGATCGATTTCTTCTTTTTCTTCTTGTTCATCTTCGTTTACATATTTTGTTTCACTAACATTTACGATCAAATTTTCTCCTGATTCAAGAATATTAATCCCTTCAGGAATAGCTAAATCTTCAATTTTAATTGAATCTCCAACTTTTAAATTAGAAACGTCTACATCTATGTGAGCGATACCTTCTCCTACTTCATATTCTACTTCTATAGAGGCAGTTAATAATTGAACAATTACTCCTGGTTTCTCTATTTTTTCCCTGCCTATAATATTAATTGGTAAATTAGCTTTAATCATGTCTCCTTCCATAACCTTTAAAAATTTTACATTTAAAAATTCGTTATGGTTAACGTGATGTCTTTGAACTTCTTTTATATAGACTTTATGTTTTTTTCTGCCCAATTTAACATCAAATGTTTGAGTTAACCCAAATTCCTTTAGAGCGCTATTAAACTCTTTTTCTTCTACTTGAATAGATTCAGGCTCGATAGTCTTTCCAAAAAGTACTCCCGGTATCATATGAGAAGCTCTAACATTCTTTAAATTTTCAGTTCTCTTTTCTAATTTCATAATTTTCCTCCTATAAAAAAATTTCTTAACATTAATATTATAACATAAAATACGTTATTTTTCACGTTCTAGGCATTTTTGCTATAAAACTCTCATAAATAGTTAGTTTAACCATACACAAAGATTGATTAAAATGCTATAATTACAATAAGAAAAGGATGTAAAATAAATGAGTGTTGAAGCGCTAATTATGATGGGTACTGCAATAATATTGGTTTACATCATATTTATAGAAATTTTTACTATTATATTTAGATTGACTGGATTGACTAATGATAAAGCGAGATTCCAAGTTATCTCATTATTCACAAACAGTGGTTTCACCACTCAAGAAGCTGAACTAATTATTAATTCCCGAGTAAGAAGAAGAATAGCAAATGTAACTATGTTATCAGGTTTCATTTTAAATGTAACTGTTATATCAGTTTTAGTAAATGTATTTATTACTTTAGGTTCAGCTAAATCATCTGATGTGCTATTATTTTTCCTTTTCTTTGGTGGATTTTTTATAATTGTATTTTTATTAAAGAAGTTAAGAGTATTTGAGTTTTTACTAAGAGGATTTGTTGAAAGAATAACTAATTGAGTAATTTATGGTGGAGGAAGTAATATTATTGAAATTTTAGATAATGTTGGAGCTAATACCATAGCACAAGTTAAAGTAATAAATGTTCCTGAACCCTTAAAGGATAAAACTCTTGAGATTAGTAATATAAGAAAAGATTATATGATTAATGTTTTAGCGATTATTACAGGGAGAGAAACCAATGCTAATGTAACAAAAGATGATATAATTAAAAAAGATGATAAAGTAATTGTATACGGAAAAGTTGTAAATATTAAAAAACTATTTTTGAAAACACAAGAGTAGAAAAGGAACTTTTAAATAAGAAGTTCCTTTTTTTTATTATAATTATACCAAATCTTTAGATCATTTAGTTCTTCATTTGAAATACTATGTCCACTATTATATTTATACAATGATACTAAAGCACCATTTTTAACAAAAAGACTATTTAATTTTAAAACATCTTGATGATTAACCATCGAATCATTAATACCGTATGAAATAAATATTTTTTGATTAACTAAGTTTTTTGATTCTGTGTTTTCAAACGGAAACATAGGATGTAATAATATTGAGCCTTGAAAATCAGAACCGAAAAGCTTTAGAAAAGAAGCTAAAATATTTGCGCCATTTGAATATCCCAAAATAAATATTTTTGGTTTTTCTTCTAACTTTTCTAGAAACTCGTCTATAAATATCTTTAGATTTATAGTTTCTTCTTTGAGACTATTAAAATCTAAAACACCTGGCTTAAGTCGTTTAAAAAATCTATTCATTCCATTCTCGATTATATTTCCTCTAAGCGCTAAAACCGAAGCTTTTTCATCAATATACTCTGAGATACCCAGTAAACTACGTTCATCTCCGCCTGTGCCGTGCAACAATATAATTAAATTACTAGATTTTTTATCTAAATATAAATGTTTCATTGCTTTACTATCTTACTCGTTTTACCAATTTTAATAAGTGCTTTTTGTAAAACTTCTTCTTCTTTTTCATCTAACACATCAAGAATACTTCGCATATTTTTCTTATGAATCGGGAAAATCCTATCCATAATACTTTTTCCAACATCAGTTAATTGTAGATAGAATGATCGTTTATCGATATCAGATTTGTTTTTACTAATATAATTTTTTTTAACTAAATTCTCTATTACATATGACATAGAACTATTTGGAACCAAAACTTTATCAATTACACCTTTTACACTTAATTTTTCTTTATGGTATAATGCTTCAAGAACTGAAAACTCAGAAACATTTAAACCATATTGAAAAACATCATCACGTATCATTTTTTCTAAAGAATTATAAGCCCTAAATAGAACTGTTATTGTTTTTAAATTATTCATTTAAATACTCCTTTTCAATTTTCAAGTTACTTCTTACTGTGTTAATAGGCTTAATTACTGATTCTATATATTTTCTTTTATCTTTTAGTTTTGGCGGTAGAGCCAGAGTTTCACCAAGAATTTCGTAATCCTCATCTTCATCAATAAAACCTGGGCCTTCTGTTGCGAATTCAAATAAAATATTTGGATATAGCCTAGTATAAAGAGATTTGAAATAAAATCTATCAACGTAGCCTGAGTGTAAAGCGCCTAACTTATTCAAGTGGTTAATCCACTCAAATAATTCATCTTTGTCTTCTATAATAAAAGCTATATGGTGTACTCCTCCATAGCCTTGTATTCCACGATAACCTTTTAGATGTTCTACAATTAAACTTGAACCGTTGCCGCCTTCGCCCATCTCAAATAGTGATAAATTATCATTATTATCTGTAATTCTCATACCTAAATAATTAACAAGTACATCTTTCATTCTTGATAAGTCTTGAACTTTTAAAAAAGTAGGTCCTAAACCAATAATAGCGTAATCGTCTGGAACAGGACCTTTTTTCCATGGAATCCCGGAATTAGATTGATACCCATGTTCATCTGAATATATTGAATATTCTTGATTGTCAAAATCTTCGAAAAATATTGCTTTTTTATTAAAAATATCTTTTCTTTGAAATTTAACTCCATAATGATTTAATCTTCTAATCCAATAATCTAAAGCTTCATCATTATTTACTCTAAATCCAATCCTTCCTATTTCATCAGTACCTGCCTGATGTTTTTCAACTCCTTTGAAATCGAAAAAAGTAATATCAGTTCCAGGAGAGCCGATATCATCAGAGAAAAATAAATGATATGTGTTAATATCATCTTGGTTTACTGTCTTCTTAACCAATCTAAGACCTAAAACATAAGTAAAAAAATTATAAATTTTTTCTGCACTACTAGTTATTGCTGTTATATGGTGAATACCTTTTAATCTAAGCATAATAATCACTCCTTTTGCATTAATTATATTTCGAATTCGAAATATTTACAAGTGAAATGCTCAATAATAATATTAAACTTACGTGTTATATTCACAAGTTTATATATAAGTATTCACAAAGTAATTTTTAAAAAAATAAACCGTTTTAAAAACGGTTTATTGTCTATAATATTATGTTTTAAGTTAGTTTAAAAAATTAATTTTTTTAATTTTCAAGACAATTATTGACGGTTTGATAACTATTTATGTCCTTCTTTTGGGACTATACAAATGAACTTAAAAACACTCTCCGAATCATTCTTAAACTGATGTAAACTATCACTCGGTACGTATGCATATGATCCAGCTTCTACATGACTATCCTTGCCATCTATCATTAATATTCCTTTACCTTCGATTATATAGTTTATGTGTGGCCATGGATGTGAGTGTTTTGGTGTAAAACCTTCTTGTTCGACTTCCACTACTCTCATAACATAATCATTCCAACCATTTTCAGGAGATACTAATACTTTCATTTTAGAGTTTTTCGCTTCAGGACTATCTATATTTTTTGCTTTTAAATTATTAAAATTTCCTACAACCATTTTCCTACCTCCAATAAAATTATAACATTTTACAATATGTATTAAAACATTAATTATATTATAACATGCTTTTAACTATTAATTGTATTCATTTGCTTTGTTAGTTAGCACTTGCTAACTTTTAAAGCATATGACTTCTTAAGTCTTAAAAATTAAACTATAATATAATTGTAGCTATCAATAAACTTAAGGAGGAATTAACTATATGTTATTCGACAATTATGATCCACTAAAGGAACAAATGTTACAAATATTGGATCACAATGGTAAAATCGTTAACGATAAATTAGAACCTAATATCAAAAAAGAAACATTAATAAAAATGTATGAAACTATGATATTAGGTAGAACATCTGATGAAAAGGCATTGCAGTTTCAAAGACAAGGACGTATGCTAACATACGCACCTAATATTGGGCAAGAAGCTGCTCAAGTTGGACCTATGGCTGCTCTCGAACCACAAGACTGGCTTGTACTTGCATTTAGAGAGTTTAATGCTATGCTCTATAAAGGCGTAACTTTAGAACAAGCTTTCTTATACTGGTATGGTAATGAAAGAGGTTCGAAATATGATGATGATGTCAAAGTTTTACCTATTAATGTACCAATCGGTTCACAAATTAATCACGCGGCGGGAGTCGCTTATGCAAGTAAATTGAAAAAACTAGATGAGGTTTCAATCGTATTTATAGGTGATGGAGGCACATCACATGGAGAGTTTCATGAAGGAATGAATTTCGCAGCTACTTTTGAATTACCTATGATAACGGTAATCCAAAATAATCACTATGCCATCTCTACTCCTAGAAGAAAAGCAACAAAGGCAAAAACACTTGCTCAAAAAGCAATTGCTTATGGAATTCCCGGTATTCAAGTAGATGGAAATGACCCTCTTGCAATGTACCTTGTTGTCAAAGAAGCTAGAGAGCGTGCTATTAAGGGTCTAGGCCCTACATTAATCGAAGCTGTCACTTATAGAATCGGACCACATACAACCTCTGATAATCCAAAACTATATAGAGAAGACTCTGAAGTTGAAGAGTGGATTAAAAAAGATCCTATAATTAGATTTAAAAAATATTTGATTGATAAGAAAATATGGACAGAGAAAAAGGATGAGGAGCTTCATGAAAAAACTAAGAAATTTGTTTTAGATACATTTAAACATGTGGAAGAATCAGGCAATGTTGAATTAGAAGAGATATTTAATTATACATATGAAAAAATGACTCCTAATCTTATAGAACAAATGAATAATTATAAAGACTATCTTGCTAAAGAAGGTGAAAATAATGGCGAATAAAACAATACTACAAGCTATCAACGAAGCTCTAGATCAGACTATGGAAAACGATGAGAACATTATCGTTTACGGTGAAGATGTAGGTTATGAAGGCGGTGTATTTCGAACAACTGCTGGACTCCAACAAAAATACGGAGAAGAAAGAGTGTTTGATACACCTATAGCGGAAGCTGCTATAGTAGGTAGTGCTGTAGGAATGGCTGTCAATGGTTTAAAACCTGTAGTTGAAATGCAGTTCTCAGGATTTAGTTTACCAGCTTATAACCAAATTGTTACTCATGTAGCTAGATTTAGAAATCGTTCAAGAGGTAAATATCATCTGCCTATGGTTATTAGAATGCCTTATGGTGGGGGAGTAAAAGCTTTGGAGCATCATTCAGAAAGTTTAGAGACACTATACGCTCATATTCCTGGTTTAAAGTTAGTTATACCTTCTACACCATATGATGCAAAAGGATTAATGATAGCTGCTATTAATGATCCTGATCCAGTTGTTTTTATGGAACCAAAAAGAATCTACAGAGCTTTCAAACAAGAGGTTCCTGATGAAATGTATGAAGTTCCTATTGGAAAAGCTCGCGTTGTAAAAAAAGGCAATGATATAACTATTATAGCTTGGGGAGCTTTAGTTAGAGAAGTTGAAAAAGCACTCGAAATCACACCTGAAGTAGATGCTGAAGTCATCGATTTAAGGACTATTTCACCAATTGATTATGAAACTATAATTAATTCAGTTAAGAAAACAGGTAGAGTCTTAATAGTTCATGAAGCTGTTAAATCTTTTGGTCCCGGAGCTGAAATTATTTCTATAATAAATGAAAAAGCATTTTTATATTTAGAAGCTGCGCCTAGAAGATTAACTGGTTTTGATATCACAGTTCCATTACCTAAAGGCGAACCATATTTTATAATAGAGCCAAAACAAATAGCCAATGAAGTAAAGAATATCATGGCTTTTAAAGCTTAGGAGGTATATATATGTATGAGTTTAAATTCGCTGATATTGGCGAAGGTATTCATGAAGGGAAGATTCTTGAATACAATTTTAATGTAGGCGATAAAATCGAAGAAGGAGAAACTCTTGTAGTAATAGAAACTGATAAGGTCAATGCTGAAATTCCGGTTCCAGTTGATGGTATAATCAAAAAACTTGGCCCAAAAGTAGGTGAGATTGTTCATGTAGGAGAAATTTTAGCTGTCATTGACGATAATAGTGAAAAAGACACCACTATGAAAGACTTTGAAGAAAAAGACAGTAAAGATAGTGATAAGAGTGACGAAGCAGGTGTTGTCGGAAAGTTAGAGGTATCCGATGAAGTAATTGCTTCTTCCAACGAGACTTACAATGAACAAACTCCAAGTAAGAGAGTTTTAGCAACGCCAGTAGCTAGAAAATTAGCTAATGATAAAGGACTTAACATCAATGATATCAAGGGTTCTGGAGAACATGGGAGAGTTCTTAAAACTGATATTGAGAATTACAGTAGTGTTTCAAATAATGAGAATATTAGTATAAATAAATATGAAATTCCTAAAGTGGATGCGAAAAACAACGACAGAAGAGAAAAAATTTCCCAGTTAAGAAAATCTGTTGTTAAAGCTATGACCATATCAAAAAGCATTATACCTCACACAACTTTAATTGACGAACTAGATGTTACAGATTTGGTAAACTTTAGAAATTCTCATAAAGAAATGGCCAAAACGGAAGGTGTTAAATTAACTTATATGCCTTTTATAGTAAAAGCTTTAGTCAGATCTATAAAAGACTATCCTGTTTTTAATAGTTCTTTTGATCACGAAAATGAAGAAATTATCTATAGAAGTAATATAAATATAGGAATTGCGGTAGATACTCCTGAAGGCTTAATTGTCCCAAACGTTAAAAACGCTGACCAATTAAGTTTATTTGGTATCGCAGAATCAATCGAAACATTAGCGCAATTAGCTAAAGAGAGAAAAATTCAAATTAGTGATTTGCAAAATGGAACCATTACTATTACTAACTTCGGTGCTTTTGATGCCATATCTGGAACTCCCGTAATAAAACATCCTGAAGTAGCGATACTTGGCATCGGGAAAATCATGAAAAAACCAGTGGTTATAAATAATGAAATCGTAATTAGAGATATAGCTCCGCTTTCATTAACCTTTGATCATAGAATAATTGATGGAGCTGATGGCGGAAGGTTTATGATAGCTTTTAAAAAGTATTTAAAAGATCCTTTGCTATTATTAATGAGTTAGGAATGATAATATGAAAAAGTATGACTTAATAATTATTGGCGCCGGTCCCGGAGGTTATGTCGCAGCTATCAAAGCTGCTCAAAACAACTTAAAAGTAGGTATTATAGAAAAGGAAGCCATTGGAGGAGTATGCTTAAATTGGGGATGTATTCCAACTAAAGCATTGCTAAAAAGCGCCAAAATATATACCGAAATACTAAATGCTAAAGACTATGGTATCAAAATATCTGATAATTCTGTAATTGAAGCTGATTGGACAAACATTATAAAAAGGAAGGACAGAACAGTTAGAAGACTTACAGGCGGAGTTAAAATGCTTCTACAAAAAAACAATGTTGATATCATAATTGGAGATGCGACTGTCTTGAATAAAAACGAGGTTCAAGTTAATGATGATACTTATAATACTAAAAATATAATTATTTCAACCGGAGCTTCTCCTATAATTCCCCCTATAAAAGGACTAGAAGGAGGAATCAATTCTGGTTTAGTTAAAACTAGTAAAGAACTCCTATCAATAGATCAATTACCGAGTGAATTAGTAATCATCGGAGGCGGAGTAATTGGAATTGAATTCGCTACAATATTTAGTAGCTTCGGTTCGAAAGTAACCATTATAGAACGAGAAGAAAACATACTTCTCAATATCGATGACGAAGCTAGAGAACTGATATTGAAAACACTAAAAAAGGCCAAAGTAAAAGCATTAACTGAGTCTACTGTTACTGATATTACGAATGATAGTGTTATATATAAAACTAAAGAAGGCGAAGACATTTCAATAAAAACAGATAGTGTTTTATTGTCTGTTGGTATGAAAGGAAATATTAATAGTTTTACAAAACTTAACTTAAATATTGTCAAAGGTTTTGTAGAAGTAAATAATTTCATGCAAACATCAATTGATAATATTTATGCTATCGGTGATGTAACTGGTAAAATGATGTTAGCTCATGTAGCTAGTCATCAAGGTATAATTGCCGTTTCGCATATTCTTGGCAAAAAAGAGTCAATTAATTATGATCAAATTCCTTCCGTTATATATTCATTCCCAGAAATAGCACAAATAGGTGTGACTGAAAATGAAGCTAAAAAAAGAGGAATAGATTATAAGGTCTCAAAATTCCCTCTACAAGCAAATGGGAAAGCGTTAGCTAGTAATGACACAGAAGGATTCATAAAAATATTAGCATCAAAAGAATACAATGAAATAATAGGTGTTCACATTGTAAGCGATAATGCCAGCGACTTAATATCCGAAGCAGTTATGACTATGAAACTAGAAGGAACTGCAGATGAAATCGCAAAGGCTATCCACCCACACCCTACTATTTCAGAAGTTTATAATGAAGCAGCGCTTGGAATTATTGATAAACCAATCCATATTTAAAAAATAAACGCACTCAATTTTGAGTGCGTTTTAACTTATCAATTTTGTAAATTCCATCCTGGTTTTAAATATTTTGATTCTACTAAACTTTGTATTTCTAAAACATCCTTTTCAGTTAGTACATATGGGGATGAATTAATATCTTTTTTATAACAGATAGTTTTGACCAATCTATCGATTAGAATATCAATGCTTATGTTTTGGCCAATATAATCGGAAATATTGGTCACATCACTCTTATTAGATAAAATTTTATGTTCATTTTCTTGTATCTTAAAGTTCACTAAAGCACTGTATATAATTTGTAAGTTAGAGTTAAATAAGAGCGTTCCATGATGCATCAACTTATTATTTATAAATGCTTGTGCATTCCCAGATATTTTCTTATCATTTACAAAAATATGTGATTTTGGAACAAATCTAGCTGGGACTTTCAGTATATTTAGCTCTTCAATTATAGGATCGGTAAAATACTTATAGTTGCTTATTTTTCTTTTATAATCACAGGTAATATAAGTATAATTGATTGTTTGTTCATCCAAGTAAACTGTCCCACCGCCAGAAATTCTCCTTATTATTGGAATTTTTTTATTAAAATACTCAGGAGATATTTCGTTATATGGGTTTTGATTTCTACCGAAAACGAAAGCTGGGTTACTTCTCCAAATAATCAATATATCTTCTTTTAAGATATCATTCCTGATAAAATATTCTTCAGTCGCTAAATTGAAATATGGATCTAAGGAATCATTTATTAACACTGCCATGATTTAGTCTGCTAAAGAACCCATCGGATCCCATGGTTTTAATTTAACTGGTTCTTCTTCCCAAATCTTTAATTCCTTTTCAGTTAAGTATTTCTTGTTGATTACTGCTTGGTAGACAAACTTATCAAACCAAGAATCCGAAGCTAAATAGTATCCTTTTTTACCGGTTTTGTCACCCCAACTATTTTGTATTTTATACTTTAATGGTTTACCATTAATAATAGTGTAGCCTGTAATAACCATAGCGTGATTCATTTGAGAGTGACCAAAGTCTAGCATTGCCCCCTTATCTAAGTCAAAATCCATTCTAAAGACTTTACTGTAATCATATCTGTCATCCGCCCAAACACCAAGTTCTCTATCTCCATAATGTCCGACATCACTACCAAACCAAACAACTTCTCCGTCATTTAGTTGATTTAATACTTTGGTTTTAAAACTATCCATATCTAAGTTAAGATACTTGATTATTCTTCCTTCAATAACATTACCTAAGTATTCTACAGTGTATGATTTATAAAAAGGCTTATCCTCAGTAGGTGCATGAATTATACTTATGTAGTCTTCTAAAATATTACCAACATATTTCTCTTTAAACATCATAGGATTTAAGTTATTGATTATATTATAGTTATTATCTTTATCAACAAATTCAAAATCAAATTCTTTTGGGGGTGCTCCAAAATTGCTGATTAAGAAACCATATAGTTCTTTTAATGTTTGAGATTTAAGCTCATTCTTTTTACTTGGATTTTTCCTTGATAAAGCAACGTATTTCCTTAATTTTAGATTGATAAATTGATTCATTATTCTAGTTGAAGAACTATTCGCTGTCTCATCCATAGCGTCTTTTGGAACTAAGCCGTATTTTTCTACCAATGAAACAAACATATCCCATTGTCCGCCATCTTGAATTCCCATCCTAACTATATGTTGTAAAGTCCGATCATCTTTATCACTATCTATGAAATCATCAACGCTTTCTAAAAAGTAGTTAATTTTTTCTAATTTATCATAGAAAGCTATGTAATTTTGAGATAACTCAAACTCCTTCAAATTATGTGTTTTGGCGATAATTTCTCTCAAAACATTCAAACCTGCAAAAATCCAACATCTACCTGATTTTTCTTGATTAGCTACCGGGAGAGTTTTAATCTCCTTAGAAAAGTTGAAAGTAGTGACTTGCTTTGATTCTTGCTTTAAAGCAATATTTTGCATTTC
>JAQUZK010000144.1 GCA_028691335.1 Candidatus Izemoplasmatales bacterium | reverse complement strand
ATTATAATGAGACCAAGACCATTTTTGGTAGACTCAGAAATAATTAATTTAAAAGAGTCTACGTCCACTGGTTTTTCAATGCCAAGTGGGCATACTCAATCAGCTTCAACAGTATTCTTTAGAGTTTACCAATTTTTTAGAAAAAAAGCCTTACTAATAACCGCTATTATAATCACAGTTTTTGTTGCTATAAGTAGAATGTATCTTGGTGTTCATTACTTGACTGACGTTCTAGTTGGAGGCTTATTAGGCTTTATAATTACATATTATTTATATAGATGGTTAGTGAAAATCGATGATTTAAAGAAAATATACAACATTATTATGATTATCAGTATCATAGGATTAGTTATTATTTATGTATATAATATAATTGTGTTAAATGATACAGTTTTCGATTCAGCTAAATTTTATTTTAACACTGAAGCAATGTCAGTTATGCTTGGTACCTTAGTGGGTTTTGTACTGGGTGTAAGAATTGAAAAGAAGTATGTACAATTTTCAAATCATGGAGTATTATGGAAGAACATTATTAGATTTCTTCTAGGTATCGCTGTAGTTATGGCAGTAAGAATTGTTTTAAAAGAAATATTTAAAATTATAGTTAACCCAGAAGAACTAATAGATAATCAAATGTTTCAATCAATTTTGGCTAGTCTTCTTGATTTTATAAGATATGTTATAATGGTTTTGGTGGGAATAGGAATATATCCGTTATTATTCAAAAAAATTAATTTATAAAAGAGGTGAAAAAAATGAATATTACAAATAACACTATGTATAATAAAGATTTGATTATCAAATACAACAAATATTATGGCCAAGCATATATGATAAAGAACTTTGTAATAATAACATTAGTTTCGTTAGCTTTTATCATATATATGGTGATAGAAAAGCAGTGGGCTTACGCTGGATTGCTTTTAGGGATACTTGTTATATATTACATTTTAACTTTAGGCATGCAAAAACTAACAACAGCTAGAATGCTTAAAAGATCTTCTTTGGTAGAAAATCCGATATTACAAACTTATGTATTTACAGACATTGATATACTTGTAACTAATGTTAAAAGTTATACAATAACCTATGATCAAATAGTTAAAGCAATAAAAGCTAAAGACTTTTACATCCTTAATACCAATGATAGAAAAACCTACATAATTGATTACAATGGATTTCAATCAAATGATGATCTAATTGAATTAGAACAATTTTTCATTGAAAACCTAAATATAAAAGTTAGTAAAAAGAAGAAGTAGTCCTCGATTGAGGACTTTTTCTTTACAAATTTTCAATAAAGATTTATAATTATACTATATAGTATATACTAGGTGGTATAGAAAGGATTGTTTCAATGAAATATTTAGATAAAACTCAGTTATTACTTGAAAACGAAGAACTTTTCCAAGCTACACTTGGTGAATTTGCGGAAAATAGTTATAAACAAGCCTCGACAAATGAGATTATAAAAAAGTCAAAGATTAACCGAGGGAGTTTTTATTATAGATTCAACAACAAAGAAGAACTATTTATCGCTTTAATAGATCATATCTTTGTTGAGCAAATTGCGCTTTTTAATAAACGTAAAATCAATTTATTAACAGAGAAGTCACTGGAAAATATTATTTTTGAATTATTCTATAATTTGTATGAATTATACAATTTTGATAATAATTACTATAAAGTTATTATAAACCATTTACAAGATTCTGATTCTTTATTATTGATCGATAAAAGTACAATAGAACCTTTGAAACATAGAATATTTAAAGTTTTAGAACAATTTACTAATATAGATAAATTTGAGTATATAAAAATAATAATTAACTCAGTTTACCATCAGTTTCCAAAATTTTTACTTAATAGCTATAATGTTGAAGATGAACTAAAATCTTTTGTTAATTTTATTTTATCAACTGATGAGAAAAAAAATATATTAGACAACCATACTAATATTAACTTAAAAGATATTGAATTTAATGATGAAATTACTTATTTTTTATCTCCTGTGAAGAATATAAATGTAAATATAAATGATAGATATACAAGTATAAATGACGCATTTGTCAATTATAAGGAAACAAATAAATCTCTTTTTAGCTTAGTTGGCATATCGATTCTTAGTTTCAAATCAACAGTTCTTAAGTTAGTTAGAAAAAGCCTTAAGGATGTAAGATACTTGTTGGGATTTTTAAATTTAGAAATACTTGAATATTTAGAGAAAAATTATATATTTAAAAGACTAATTATGACTTCATTACTCTTCACAGTCAAAGAAGAACCTAATATCTCAATTAATCTATCAGAAATACCACTAAATGAAAAAGAAAAGCATTTGTTTTTGTCTCTTATATTGCCAATACTTTCAAAAACTAGTAAAATATTAATAATTGATACATCTTTTAAAACTAAAACTTTGATTGATACCTTTTATATTCTTGATGAAGGTTTAAATATTAAAAGAATTAATACTCTAATTGTTCAAAAAATACTCGATAATCAAATAGAAATTCAATATTTGGATTCAAATGTTGTGAACTATTATTATCAAAATTTAGATGATTTTATAATAAATGGTTTAAATAAAAGTATTGACTTTAACAATATTATTTCTATTAATACAATAAAAGATATTAGTTATGATAGTTATTTAAGAAAAGAGGCGGAATATGTTAAATATCAAAAAAATAGTAAAACATGATTTTTCAAATTTTCTAAAATACAGATTCTTTTACATGGTTATAATTTTTTCTTCTGTATTTGCTCTTGCTTTAGGATTTTTTCCAAACATTCAATATTTGACTTTTGTTTTCATATCTTTGTTCATAATCCCAATAATCACTCATTCAATCATTTTTTTTGTTGAAAGAGAAGAAAAAGTCTATATTCCAGAAACAACTTCTAAAATAAAAGTCTATGAACTAGCTATAGGTAAACTACTAGCTGCCCTTATATTGCAGTTAATTCCACTAGTTTTTTACTTATTTATCATGATTTTTGTAGTACAATTTAATTTTAACCTGTGGCTTTTTGCTTTAGTTTATATTTTTTCGGTGATAGTTCATATTATAATTGGCTTTTCATTAGCTATACTTGCAAGCACCCACATTAAAATGGTTTCAATATATGTAGCTTACATCTTAATCTTCTCTTTTGTACCATTTTTATCATTAATGAACTTAATACCGGTAACATTAGATTACTTATTTATTTTTTCTCCAGCATATTTAAATGCAATTCTATTCGAAAATATCCAATATGGTTATCTATATTCTGATACATTTTATATAATCTTAGCTATTATTATCCCAATTGCTTTTACAGTCTTTTTATATTGGAAAGTGTTATTACCTTTTTATAACAAGGAAATCGTTAATAAGGGAGAATGAAAATGCTTAAATACTTGGAAGAAGATTCAATATTTCATTTACAAACAAAGAATACATCATATATTTTAAAAGTTCTGCCTAGTGGGCATTTAGGAACTTTATATTATGGAGAATTAGTTGATTTTGATATTGATTATAAAACACTTGAACTAAAATTTGATATTGAAGTAGGCTCTCAAGTCATCTATGATCAAAAAGATAAAACATATAATATGAATTTAGCCTTTCTAGAGATTCCAACTTTTGGTAAAGGAGATTATCGTGAACCGATGTGTCACATCAGGTTAAACGATGGCTCAAGATTGATAGATTTTCACTATAAATCATTTCAAATATTAAAGAATAAACCGTCTTTTAAAACTATGCCTGAAACTCGTGACAACGATTTTGAAACTCTAGTTATAACTGTTTATGATGCAATTAATAGAATTGAAGTAGAACTTTATTACTCAATTATTTTTGATGAAGATATTATCGCTAGAAGAGCTGTATATCTAAATAAAAGCGATAAAGATTTTACCCTAGAAAAAGCTCTTAGTATGAATCTTGACTTTAATGATGATAACTACTCCTTAATGACATTTGATGGTTCATGGATTAATGAGAGACAAATTTCATCACAAAAAATTAATCCAGGTATTATAAAAATCGATTCAAAAAAAGGAGTATCATCTTCTGATCATAATCCTTTTCTTATAATTAAAAATGACAAAGCAACTGAGGATTATGGTAACTGCTTTGGGTTTAATCTAGTTTATAGTGGTAGTTATGAAGTAATTATTGAAAAAAATCCTTTTTCTTTGATAAGATTTCAAATAGGAGTTAACTCATTTGATTTCTTTTGGAACTTGTTACCAAACGAAAAATTCGTGA
>JAQUZK010000143.1 GCA_028691335.1 Candidatus Izemoplasmatales bacterium | reverse complement strand
AAGGATTTTTTAATATCTGAATCTATATTTAAAAAAGGAGACCAAATTGATCTGTCTGGGATAGATGGAGATTTTAAAAATTCATTATCCTCTTTCATATCTTTTTCTAGAATTTTTCAAGATATAGATAATGATTATGAACTTCAAAAAGAAATCGAAAAAATAATTTTTATATTAACGATTTTTGAAAATAGAGATATGGCTATTAAGCGAATTTCTAAAGAGTATAGTAATATTACTAAAGACCAATTGAAAGAGATCAAAAAATTGAATTTTATTGGTTGGGGGAAACTTTCAAAGGAATTTTTAGAAGACTTAGTTTATAACGTTGACTCTACTGGCCAACCAATAACCATTATGCATTTGATGAGAAATGAAAACAAAAACCTGCAAGAAGCTTTATATGATGTTCGGTATAATTTAATCGAAAAAGTAAATGAAGTTAACAAGGATTTCTTAGGCGAAGATAATGATTACGAGGGGTTAATGAAAGATGTCTATGTATCTCCGGGTATTAAGAGATCATTATGGCAAGCTTTGAAAATTGTTGATGAAGTTAAAAAGATAATTAAACAACCAATTGATCGCTTTTTTGTGGAGGTAGCTAGAGGAGGGGGGAAAAAAGGAGATAGAAAACTTTCAAGAAAGTTGCAAATATCTAGTCTATATAAAAATGCCAAAGTTGATAAAAAAGAAATAGAGGAAATGGCAAAAAAATTAAATTTAGAGACTGATAACAATTTACGTTCAGATAAATTGTTCTATTATTATATGCAATTAGGAAAATGTATGTACACTAACAACCCTATAGATATAGACAAACTAAACACTAATGCATATGACATTGATCACATTATTCCTAGAGCTTATCTAAAAGATGACAGTTTAAATAACAGAGTGTTAGTTGAAAGAAATGCAAATGCTTTAAAAGGAGATAGATATCCTATTAGTTCTGATGTACAAGATAAAATGAAAGACTTTTGGAAAAAGCTATTAAGCGTAAAACTGATTACAAACGAAAAGTATCAACGTTTAACCAGGTCTAATGATTTGACTGATGAAGAAAAAGGTGAGTTTATTAATAGACAGTTAGTATTCACGAATCAAGCTGTAAAAGCCCTAAATGAAATATTAATAAAAGATAACCCTGAATCAAAAATTATATACTCTAAAGCGAGTAATGTCTCTATTTTTAGACAAGATTTTGGTTTGCTTAAGTCTAGAGAAATTAATGATTTTCATCACGCTCATGATGCGTATTTAAATATAGTTGTAGGTAATACTTATTATACAAAATTTGGGACTAACGCTATATATTTCTTTAAAAACCAAAAAGATAAAGAATCGTTTGTTAACACGAATAAATTATTTTATAGAAACACACCTAGCGCTTGGAATTCTGATGGTTCATCTAAAAAAACAGTTTTAAAAATGTTGGACTTAAAAGATATTTTGGTAACAAAAATGGTTACTGAGAAAAAATTTGATTTTTATGACGAAACTATCTATCCAAAGAAAGATGGAGACAAGTTGTTTCCACTAAAAACCAAAGATACTAGATATTTGGACACTAATAAATATGGCGGATATAAGTCACTGAAAATAGCGTATTTTATGATTGTTAAACATGATAAAGGTAAGAAGAGTATAATCACTATTGAGGGTATGCCAGTTATACATGATTATAAAATAAAAAACAATGAATTAAGTATTCAAGAAGTTTTGGTAGATTATTTGGGACTAGTTAATCCAATAGTCTTAGTTAGCAAAATAAAGGCAGGGGCGTTAATTAAATTAGATAAAGCATATGCAAATCTCGCTGGTAAATCTAATGATAATATAATAACTCATAATGCCAATCAGTTGTATTTAAGCCAAGATCTTACACAGTATTTTAGATTAATTGAGAAATATATTGCTACTCAGTATAAAAAAGAAGAAATTGAGAGTTATGCATTAGATACTTATGAAGTTAGTGTAAGCAAAAAAGAAAGCGAACCTAATCCAACGATTGATAAAATAAAGAACTTGAAATTATATGATGAATTACTTTATAAATTTCAATGTGGCTTATATGATGGGTTAACCATGCAAAAACTAAAGGAAGAGCTAGCTGATGTTCGTGCTAGTTTTAAAGAAATTAATGTTTTACAACAAGCATACTCGTTATATGAATTAATAAAGATTATGCACTGTAATGCGAGCACAGGGAATCTATCCATGTTTATGGAAAAAGCTTCAAATAAAGGAAGCAATACTATTTCTAAGAACATCACAGATAAGAACATCACAATATATGATGAATCAATCACTGGGTTTTATAGAAAAGTAAGGTGGCAGAATCAATAATGGGGTTCAGAACAATTGTAATAAAAAATAGATGTAAACTATCCTATTCTCTCAATTATTTAGTATATAGAGGCGAAGAAGACTATAAAATTAATCTCAACGAAATTACAAGCCTAATTATTGAATCAACTGCTGTATCTATTACTACTAGTTTAATTTCAGAACTATCAGACAGAAAGATTAATGTAATATTTTGTAACTCTAAACATAATCCAGAAGCTCAATTAATTCCACTTTATAATTCTCATAACTCCTTTCTTAAAATACAAGAACAGATTTCTTGGGGTGATAATATTAAAGGAAGTGTTTGGAAAAGAATAGTTGAAGAGAAAATAATTAATCAAGCAGCTAATATTGATCGCTATTGTGAAGAAAAAACAAATCGCTTGAAAGAATACAAAAATGAAGTGTTAGAAGGAGATTTAAGCAACCGAGAAGGACACGCCGCAAAAGTATATTTTAATTTGCTTTTTGGAAAAGAGTTTACTAGAGGAAGTGATTGTTTTATTAATGCCGTTCTAAATTATGGGTATACTATCTTATTGTCAATGTTTAATAGAGCTATTATTTCTTATGGATATTTGACTCAAATAGGTATTCATCATAAAAACGAGTACAATTCATTTAATTTATCATGCGATTTAATAGAACCTTTTAGACCAATAATTGATAATTATGCACTTTCTGGATTATTAAATGAGAGTAATTTTAAGAAAAAACTAAATGATATAGGAAGTATCAAAATGATAATAAAAAATCAAAAAACTGATCTTGAAAATTCAATTAAGTTATATTGTTCTAGTGTTTTCAGAGCATTAAATGAAAAGGATTCTACTCTGATAGATTTTTTCAATCAGTATGAACTATAGATATATGAGAACTGTATTAATGTTTGATCTTCCTATGGAAACCTCTCAAAACAGAAAGAATTATCGACATTTTCTTAAGTATATAAAATCCGAAGGTTTTGTAATGCTCCAAAAATCTGTGTATACTAAGTTTCATGTTAATAGAGCAAATTTAGATGTCGAAAAAAGAAGGATACTTACAAAAGTTCCTATGGATGGTTTTATATCAATACTTAGCATTACGGAAAAACAGTTTCAAACTATAGAACATATTATAGGTTCACCAAAAAATAAAGAAATAAATAATACAGACAGGTATATAGAACTATGAGGAAGTTAAGATATTATTATATAGATAAAGATTTTTTTCTAGATAATCAAAAAACATACCAAGTAGTAATAAAAAACCCTGTAGAATTTTATAAATTTGTATCTTTTATAAAGCTAGAAATAGAGAATAATGATAGCGAAAATTTTTGTTTATCTAGAAATGGAGATATATTAAGTTTAAGTAAATATTGTTGTTTAATTAATGATGTTTTTTCTCTTGAAGATGTTGATAAAAAATCACAAACAGTATTACAAAAATATATTAAGGATCATTGGCAAAATTACGGCATTATAGATGAATATAATGAGTTAACTACAAGAATGGTTCAGTTTGTATCGATTTTTAAAGAAAGTTTTGATTTAGATATTGATATAGAGTATATTGATGATTTTGAGATATTAGATTTCTTTAAGTTTATAAAGATTAAACCTATAATTACTGGTGATAATTTCTTAGAAAAATTAATTAAGTATATAAAGCTCTTCCATCAATTAATTGGTAATGATATTTTCTTTATATGCAACTTATCAGCAGTTCTTTCAAAAGAGCAGATTAGTTTATTAATTAAGGAATTGAACTATTTTAATATAAGTCTTTTTATGATAGAATCATATTTTATTGATTATAGTTCAAAAGACATTGAATGTATAATAATTGATGAAGATTTGTGCGAGTACTATAAGTAAGTTCTTATTTCTATTCAATATTATCCAATTTAGTAAAGAATTGCCTTTTTAAACCTATATTTGAGGTTTGAGAGTATTGTTAAATTGAA
>JAQUZK010000142.1 GCA_028691335.1 Candidatus Izemoplasmatales bacterium | reverse complement strand
AGACTAAGATGATGAGAAGAATGGCCGGAATGAACCCGAGTAATATAGAGAGTATGTCTCAAAATTTAACTCAGGGAAATCTACAGCCTAAACTAAGCCGTGCTGAAAGAAGAAAACAAAAAAAATAAAGTATTCAAATTAAGAATACTTCATTCAATGATAACTTATAGCTATATCGATGGATATAGCTATTTTTTTAAATTAATTTTTTAATATCTTTATCGATTTTTTCAGGTTTAACTGTTGGAGCGTATCTTTTTACAACTTCACCATTTCTATTGATTAAAAACTTAGTGAAATTCCACTTGATTTTTTTTCCGAATATTCCATGTTTTTGTTCTTTAAGATAAGTATATAATGGATCTTCATTAACACCATTAACATCAATTTTTCCAAATTGAGGAAAAGTAATCCCAAATCTTCCTGTGCAAGTTAAATGAATCTCTTCACTTGTTCCTGGAGCTTGATTGTTAAATTGATTAGAAGGAAAGTCTAGTATTTCAAATCCTAAAGAGTTATAGTCGCTATATAGCTTTTGTAAACCAGGATATTGAGGTGTTAACCCACATTCGGTAGCTGTATTAACCACTAACAACACTTTCCCTTTATATTGACTGATTGGTATGAGCTTTCCATAAATATCTTTCACTTTAAAATCATAAATTTTCATAATATTTCTCCTTTGAATTGTATACAATTAAATTTTACAAAATATATATAAATAAGTCAAGTAATAGTATTGAAAAAAAATGAAAATCGTATAAAATATAGTTGTACACAATATATAGGGAGGTATTTATGAAAGAGCAGCTTAAATTAGAAAATCAACTATGTTTTAAATACTATGTTATTTCAAAAGAAATAATTAGAAAATACAAACCATTATTAGAACCTCTTAAATTAACATATACTTCTTACATTACTATGTTGGTTTTATGGGAAAAAGATCATATTACTATTAAAGATTTGGGTGAGTCTCTGACTTTAGATTCCGGAACACTAACTCCTTTATTAAAAAAACTTGAAAAAATAGGATATATAAAAAGAGTAAGATCAAATGAAGATGAAAGAAACATATATATATGTTTAACAGATAAAGGAAACGAACTACAAAAGAAAGCACAAGATATTCCGTTTCAAATTTCTAAAGCTATTTTTGATGAAAGTCTTATATCGGAAGAAGGCTTTAGAAGAAGAAAAGCGATGCTAGATGAAGTTTTTGAACTAGTTATATCAAAGAAATAGGTATTTGTTTTGAAAACAAATACCTTAGTTTTTTGTGTTTAAGTATTCCGATAAAAATCGATAAACTGCATTTTCATGAGATGTGTGTTCTAAAACAATATCAGCTACTTTGATTAAATCCGGATGAGCGTTTCTAACGGCTACGCCTAAGTTTGCGTATTCTAACATTTCAATATCATTATGGCCATCACCAATTGCTATTACTTGTTTTCTTTCAAATCCTAAATAATCAGCCACATATTTTAATGCCTCACCTTTGTTAGATTGAGGGGTAAAAACTTCAATTATAGAATCATATTCTCCGGACAAATCCCAGATTCTAGATAAAATATTACCTGAATATGTAGTATCAATATATTCTTTAATTATTTTCCCTCTTCCTTGTTTTCCAATAATTATAGCCCCATTAGGATCGTCATCAAGAGTTTCTTTAAACGGTCCTACCGATAATTTGGTTGAACCTTTTACGTGTAGTAAGGGCTCGATTGTTTTTTCATCTTTATGAAGGTATATTGCATCTCTAACTTCACAAAAAGCATTACGGATATGTTCAATATTTTTGTCAAAGATATCTATTATCACATCCTTATCCACAGTATAGTTAATCCTTTTAAAATCAGGGTTTCTTGGATGAGTTATAAGACCTCCGTTATAATTTATTATCGGAGTATCTAAATCGAAACGATCATATACAAACTTTGAACTTCTAAAAGGCCTCCCAGTGGCTATTACTATTTTGTGCCCTTGATTCTGTACTTCTTTCATAAAATCAGAGAGGGACTCTGATAATGAGTCAAAATCATAGAGGATTGTACCGTCTAAATCTAGTGCAATTAAGTACTTATCCATATTTTGTTTAAACTCCTTAGTTTAATTTTTTTTATGTACCAATTGTATTATCTCATAGTGATTATAATTATGCAAATAATTATATGCGTTGATTATTATTTGATTATAAGATATAATTTAGATGATTAAAGGAGACGAAATAGATGGCAAAAATTATATTTTTACAGCTGATAGATTTAAATATTCTAACAATTGATTTTCGTGATATCTCCAATTTTTTACTAGGAATGTTGACAGGATTTATACTGTTAGGATTACTTATAACCTTTATAGTAAGTACAAGTTCCAGAAGAAAACAAAGAAAAAGAATGCTTGCTTTACCAGAAATTAAAGAGAAAAAAGAAGTCTATGACTTGATAGAACTAAAACAAAATGAAATGATAGAAACCGTTAAGCTCACAGATAATGCTTATTTTGGAGTAGCTTTAACTTTAAGTTTAGAGTTGGCTGAGGAGATTGCTAGTTACTACTATCCTAAAGCTAAATATCCAATGTATGAACTTTCGATAGAAGAGATTTTAGAGCTGAATTATTATATAACAAAACGAGTTGAGAAATTAGTAAACGGAAAGATTTTGAAACATTTTAAAAAATATAAAATTAGTACAATTATCGATATTCTTAACAAGAAGAAAGCAATAGATAATTCAAAGTTAATGAAATTAAGCAAAAAATTAAAAGTCTCTAAAATAATTTCATTAGGGAAGACCGTTTTAAATTATGCTAGTCCGGTATTTTGGTTTCGTAAGTTAGCTATAAAACCTGGGACTGAGTTAGTTACAAAAGAAGTATGTAAATTTATAATCGCGATTGTTGGTGAAGAAACAAATTACGTTTATAGTAGAAGTTTGTTCAAACATAATGATGAAGAGGAACAAAAAGCTGAAGAAACTTTTAATGACATGTTAGAAAATGAAGGTGAAGAATAATTATGGGATTCTTTAAAAAGAAGAGTAAATTAGATAGAATCGTTCCGAGAACTTCAAGAACAAAAGATAACCGTCCGTTTTTTATTCCTGAAATAAGAACAATTGAAGATAAAAAGAATATGACTAATACTTTTATCTCTCCTTTCGGTGTGGAAAACAAGCAGGTTGTTAGTATTCCCAATGATAGAACAGGTACAGGCGATATTGATAAAAAGTATGATATTTTTAGAAAGCAAAAAAGACTAACCAAAGAAGAAGCACAGAAACGTTTTGGTAGTTCTTACTATGAATTTGTTTCTATTGATAATAATGTTCACAAAAAAGCTTTCTCTGAAGAAGGATTAACAGCTGATGATTTAACTAGAAGGAAACCAACAGAACCGGATGTTTTACCAGAAGATATTATTGATGAACATAGATCCATAGAAACGGTTCCTGTAGATGAGTTTTTTGCGAAAGTAACAAGTCAAGAGACTAAAAAGAATAAAGAAAATGATGAGGTTTTAAATGACCTCGTAGATAATTTCGAACAAGATTCTATGGAAAAAGAAGTTTCTTTTGAAGAAGAAACAGTAGAAGATATTATTTTTAAAAAAGATGAAATCATTGAAGAAGAGCCTGAAATAGGATTTGCGGATGACTTAATATATCAAGAATATAAGCCGAAAACAAAAGAACATAAACCTCATATTGAAAGCGAAAATGTCGATTTAAAGGCTTACGCCTTACCACCTATAACTTTATTTAAGAAGAACGAAACTAAGACTGATGTTGAGCCATCTTGGGTTAAAGAAAACATTGATGTTATCAATGAAACAATGCTTTCTTTTGGTATTGATGGAACAGTAACTAATTACACTATGGGTCCTACAGTTACGAGATATGAAGTTTCTCTTGCCTCCGGAGTTCCAACAAAAAAGATTACATCTATTTCTGATAATATCCAAATGAGTTTATCGGCTTTTTCTATAAGAATCGAAGCACCAATACCTGGGAAAAATACAGTTGGTATTGAAGTTCCTAACCGAATTAGAGAATCAGTTTATTTTGGAGATGTTGTTGATAATCCAAAGTTCTTAAAATCAAAGGATCCATTATTACTAGCAATTGGTCTAGATATAGATGCTCTTCCTGTTTATACATCAATAGAATCAATGCCTCATGGTTTAGTAGCTGGTTCAACACAGTCAGGTAAGTCTGTGTGTATAGCTTCAATCATTGTTTCTTTAATTACTAGAAATAAACCTGATGAAGTTAAACTAATGTTAATTGATCCAAAAAAAGTAGATTTACAACAGTTTGCTGATTTACCACA
>JAQUZK010000141.1 GCA_028691335.1 Candidatus Izemoplasmatales bacterium | reverse complement strand
ACATACATTGGAGAATGTTCTTTTTTTAAAACAATTATGTGTTCATTAAAATATGCATATGGAGAGTATTGAATCCCCCACTTATCTACTTCATGGTTTAAAGTTAAACTCACTACTCTGTGATTAGTTCTTGGAGCTAAATTATCAGTTTGATAAAGTCCAATATTTTCCATACATAAAGGACACATTGGATACTTTGAATTATCATGATTTGAACTTACTATATCTAGCGGATCTTTTTCTGGTTTAGACTTATTTATAGTTATATTTAATGGAGCGTATTTTCCTTGATATAGATACTTGATATCCTTTTTTATCCTTTCGGTTTTAATATAATTTGTCACTTTTGAAAAATCATGAAAATAATTCGTTGCGGTCATTGGCCCAGTTTTATATTTTTGATAAAAAATCCTATTTAACTCACTTGGTCTAGGTAATAAACTATCAACAATCATGGCTTCAAAAGCATCTTTAGCTGCGATTGTTGACGACTTTAGTACTTTTTTCTCTATCGCATAATTAATTATATTTTCCATAATCTCATTAAACACAGGCATTTCTTCGTTCTTTTCTCGTTTAAAACTGGTTAAATCTAATATTTTTAATATTTTATTGACAGCGTAATAAATATCATCACTTTCAAGCAACTTATTATTTATACCATAATCAATTAGTTGGTTTATATAACTATTAATCATAATTATTTATCCTCAAATCCATTAGGATTATTCTTATGAAAATTCCACGCAGAGTTTATGATGTCTTTAATATCTTTTTTGACTTCCCAGCCTAAGACGGTTTTTGCTTTTTTGTTTGACGCAATCAATTTATCAGGATCTCCAGGTCTTCTATCACCTATTTTAGAAGGTATAGAATGTTTGGTTACTTCCCTAGCTGTACTTAATATTTCTAAATTCGAATATCCATTTTGACTCCCTAAATTAAAAATATTAGAATCATGATTATTCTCTAGATATTTTAAAGCTTTCAAATGAGCATCAGCTAGATCTTCTACATGTATATAATCACGAATACAAGTTCCATCAAAAGTATTATAATCATTCCCAAATATAGTTAAAAAATCTCGTTTTTTTAAAGGAACCTGCAAAATAATAGGAATCAAATGGGTTTCCGTGTTATGGTCTTCACCAATAAATCCGCTGCTTGAAGCACCAGCTACGTTAAAATATCTAAGACTAACATACTTAATTCCATATGCTTTATCAGACCAATGAAATATTTTTTCCATGAAGAGTTTACTTTCGCCATAAGGATTTGTAGGTAATGTATTAGTTTCTTCAGTTAAAGGCATTTCTTCATGTGATCCATATACAGCTGCTGTTGAAGAAAAAACAATCTTTTTAACATTATGCTTTACCATAGACTGAACTAACCTAATAACGCCGATTACATTATTATCGAAATACTTTAAAGGATCGTTCATAGATTCTCCCACTAGACTAAATGCACAAAAATGGACACATGAATCAAACTGATTATTCTCAAAAACTGAATCTAAAAATTCAGAGTCTCGAATATCACCTTCAAAAAATTTAACTTCTTTAGGTAACGCTTTTATATGCCCAGTTGATAAATTATCAATTACAGCTACCTCGTGTCCTTCTTTAAGTGCCTTTTGAACAAAGTGACTACCTATATATCCTGCGCCACCAAGAACTAAAACTTTCATGTTATATCCTCCATTTTTCTTATAGAGTTACTAAAATAATTAAAAACATCATCATTTGGTAATATAGAAAATTCCATTTTTTGTTTTAAAGTCGGATGTAAAAAGCCAATTTTATAAGCAAAGAGCCCTAAATTATAGCCTTTGATATGCACACCATATTTCCCGTCATTATAAATCGGATGCCCAAGGTTAGATAACTGTGCTCTAATTTGATGAAATCTGCCAGTTTCGAGTTCGATCTTAAGAAGTGAGTATGTTTCCCCATCTATAATTTGATTATCCACAACAATATATCTTAACTTACTAATTTTTCCTTTACTTGTAATCTCAGCTATTTTTTTTTCTTCATTTTTTTCAAGATAATCTACTATCTCTTTCTCTTCTTTGATAGGAAAACTACCTTTAACTACAGCTAAATAGTTTTTATTAAACAAGTTTTCTCTTATTTGTTCAGACAATCTTGAAGCTGCTTTTGAAGTTTTTGCAAAAACCATAACTCCGCCTACATTTGTGTCTAAACGGTGAACTAATCCTAAATAAACATTCCCTGGTTTTTGATATTTAATTTTTAAATAGTTCTTTATCTCGTTCAACATATCCGGCAAATCTAAAGAACCAGCTTGAGATAAAACTCCTGCCGGTTTTTTAACAACTATGATGTGGTTATCTTCAAAAACAATGTCTAAACTCATTTTTTACACCTTATTACTGATATTATTTTAACATATAATCAAGAAAAAAACTAAGCAGTTTTGCTTAGTTTTAGAATTTATGGATTAACTCTATTAGGTCCACGATAAAGGAAAGTAACATCTCTAATGCTTTCAACATCAAATAGCCTCATCAAGAATCTTGTTAGTCCAAATCCATATCCTCCATGTGGCGGCATTCCATATCTAAAGAAATTAATATAAAAATCAAGTGGTTCTAAACTCATATCTTTTTGAAGAGCTTGAGATTTTAATACATCAACGCGATGCTCTCTTTGAGCACCTGTTGTAATTTCGATACCTTTATATAACAAGTCGAAACTCTTAGTCAACTTTGTATCTTGGTCTAACATATGATAAAAAGGACGAGCTTCAAAAGGGTAATCAATTATAAAAACAAAGTCAGAATTAAGCTTTTTCTTAGCATATAGACCTATTAATTCTTCTTCTTTTCTATCAAAATCGTGTTCTTTTTCACCTTTATACTTATAGTTTTCTTGAATTATTTTCTTTGCTTCGTAAAAAGGTATTCTTGGAAAATCAACTGCTGGAATTTCAATGTCTTTCTTAAATATTTCTTTATATTCACTATTTAAGTCTTCATGTAATCTCTTCATTACTTCTTTCATTTTTGCTTCTTCAGCATCCATAACTTCATGATGAGATTTAATCCATGACATTTCTATATCAACAGATGTAAATTCAGTAGCGTGATATGCGGTATGTGAATTCTCCGCTCTAAAGACTGGCCCAATTTCAAAAACATTATTAAATCCAGCTGCCATAGCCATTTGTTTGTAAAACTGAGGAGATTGAGCAAGGAAAACTTTTCTACCAAAATAATCCATCGAGAAAACCTCGGCACCTGATTCAGAAGCGGTACCTAATATTTTTGGAGAATGGATTTCAATAAAATTATTTTTTATCCAATATTCTCTCATAGCCATTTCCGCTAAAGTTTGAGCTTTAAAAATTAAATAATTTTTATCTAAACGCAAATCTAAAAAACGATTATCTAATCGTAAATCTTGTTTAGATTTATTATTATAATCTAAGATATCAATAGGAAGTTCCTCTTCACTCTTTGAAGTAATTTCTAATGCGTTAGGAATAAATTCCATTCCTCTTAGTTTAACCTTATCTTGTTGGAAAATCGTTCCTTTAGCTAATACTGTGCTTTCTTTAGTTAAAGATGATACCAAATCGTTAATTTCTTTATTCTCTTCATTCTTTTCTATTGTTATTTGCACCTTTGCAGTAGAATCTCTTAATACAACAAATTGAACATATTGTAAATCACGGATTTTATCCACAAATCCCTGAACTTCTATTTCTTTTCCAAAATATTTTTCTAAATCTTTAAATAGTATCTTTCCCATAATTACCTCTTATTTCTTAAAACAATTGCTTAAATTATAGCATAGTATAAACTCTTTATCAATTATTGTTTATTAATTTTTTTTGAATGTAAACCCCTTTTATTTAATGAAATAATGTATAATGCATAATTAGGAGGAAAGTTTATGAAAGAAAAAAATTACAAAGAATTTATTTCCCTTTTAGACCAAGAGAAAAAAGATGAGTGTGTTCAATATATTATCGAAATATTTGAAAGTGGAGCTTCCATCAAAGATATATATGAACAATTCATAATACCTTCCTTGGCTAGATATGAATGCGATTCAAACATTGAAGAAATATGTATTTGGAAGGAACACGCAAGAACCTCTATAGTAAGAACAATTCTTGAATCATCATATCCTTACTTAATAAGACAAAAGAAAGATTTAGTAAACAAATCTATTTTAGTTGCTTGTCCTCAACAAGAATATCATGAAATAGGTGCTATAATCGCTGCTAACTATTTCGCTTTAGAAGGTTTTGATGCAAAATATATCGGCGCGAACACTCCTAGCGAACAAATTTTGTCAGCGATTAAAATACTCAATCCCGATTATAT
>JAQUZK010000140.1 GCA_028691335.1 Candidatus Izemoplasmatales bacterium | reverse complement strand
CGCTAGATTTTCATCAAGATTTAGAATTGGAAAGGCTTTATATTTAATATTAATGTTTGTATTCTTTTTCGGAATAATGTATCTTTCAATGAGTATGAATATGGCTAATAGTAATCCATTATCTGGCCAGATGGGTCTTTTAGATTTTGTCTCAAAGTATATTCCTACTGGAAAATGGTTTAGCGAGGGAATTCATAATTTAGATATATTATCTATTATTTTGATGTTAGTCGTTAGTTTAGCATTATTATTAGGCTTTGTTTTTGTTATTGAAAATTTAGTTATAAAAACCAATCAATTAAGTTCTTATACAAGAGTTCATAGGTCTAATAAAAAAGCAATTTCAAAGAAGAGACATATTATAGTAAACATAATTGATAAAGAAATAAAGAAGTTTTTTAATGTTCCAATTTATGTTTTTAATTCGGGGTTTGGACCAATTATTTTAGCTGTTGGAGGTATCGCTATATTATTTTTTAAAGACGATATTATGTCTTTTGTGAATATTTTCCAAGCTGAAAATATATCTATTGAACCCATAATTCTTGTTATGGTAGGGTTTATAGTTTCAACTGTTTTTACATCGGCTATATCTTTATCACTTGAAGGAAAGAATTTCTGGATTTTAAAGTCATTGCCAATAAAAGCTGAAAATGTCATGTTTGGTAAGATGATTTTTAACGTAATAGTTGTATTGCCTTTTGCTTTATTCTTTTTGTTTATGAGCGGTATTGCTTTAAGTTTGAATTTCTTTAATGTTATTTTAATGATGGTGTATGTGACAAGTTTAAGCTTTTTAAGTTCAGCTGTAGGATCTGTAGTTAATTTGCATTTTCCTAAATTTAACTTTGTCAATGAGACTGAAGTTGTAAAACAAAGTCTTGGGGCAATATTAGGAATGTTTGGTACATGGTTAATTGTAACAATCAATGTTGTATTATACTTAGTTCTACCAGAAACTTTAGGTTTTGTTTTATTAGTTTTAATTAATATTTTCGTTAATATAGCTTTGTTTTCTCTTGTCTTTTACTACATAAAAAATAAGTCTCAAGTAATTTTTAATAAATTGTAGCGTTTTCATTGTTTTGAAAGTGTTATAATTTGAATTTTTACCATATTTTTGATATAATCTTTAACGGTTATTCAATATAATTATTAATAATATAGAAAGGATACAATTTATGACAAAATTTGTTTATTTATTCAGAGAAGCGGATGCATCAATGCGTAATCTTCTCGGTGGAAAAGGTGCTAACCTTGGCGAAATGACAAAGTTAGGTTTACCTGTTCCACAAGGCTTTACTGTTTCTACAGAAGCTTGTACACAATACTATAAAGATGGAAGGAAAATTAACGATCAAATCGTTAACCAAATTTATGAGGCTTTAAAAGAAACTGAAAAAATCGCTGGAAAGAAATTTGGAGATAATGAAAATCCATTTTTAGTTTCAGTTCGTTCAGGAGCTAGAGCTTCAATGCCAGGTATGATGGATACAATTCTTAACCTAGGTTTAAATGATGTAGCTGTAGAAGGTTTAGCAAAACAAACTAATAATCCACGTTTTGCTTACGATTCTTACCGTCGTTTCATTACGATGTTTTCAGATGTCGTTATGGAAATTTCAAAAAGTAATTTTGAAGCTATTTTTGATGCTAAAAAAGAAGAATTAGGAATTGAAGCAGATACTGATTTATCAGCTGATGACTTAAAAGTAATCGTTGAAGGATTTAAAGCTAAGTATAAAGAAATTAAAGGAGAAGCTTTCCCACAAGACCCTAAACAACAACTAATTTCTGCTGTTGAAGCTGTATTTAGATCATGGGATAATCCAAGAGCTAATGTTTACCGTCGTTTAAACAATATCCCATACGAATGGGGTACAGCTGTTAACGTTCAAGCAATGGTTTTCGGTAACATGGGTGAAGACAGTGGTACTGGTGTTGCTTTTACAAGAGACCCTTCTACTGGACAAAATGAATTCTACGGAGAATATTTATTCAACGCTCAAGGTGAAGATGTAGTTGCTGGTATTAGAACTCCAAAACCAATTTCTGAGTTAGAACAAGATAATCCTCAAGTGTTCAAACAATTTAGAGATATTTCTCATAAATTAGAACAACATTATAAAGATATGCAAGATATGGAATTTACTATTGAAAAAGGTAAATTATATATGTTGCAAACACGTAATGGAAAAAGAACTGCTCAAGCAGCTTTGAAAATTGCGATTGATATGGTAGATGAAGGTTTATTGACAGAAAAAGAAGCTGTTTTAAAAGTTGATCCTGCTCAATTAGACTCTTTATTACATCCACAATTTGAACCAGAAAGTTTAAAAAATGCTAAAATTATAGCTAAAGGTTTAAATGCATCACCAGGTGCTGCTACAGGTAGAGTTGTATTTACTGCCGCTAGAGCTGCTGAAATGGTTAAAGATGGAAAACCAGTAATTTTAGTAAGACAAGAAACTTCACCAGAAGATATTGAAGGTATGGTTGTAGCTAGCGGTGTTTTAACAAGCCGTGGAGGTATGACTTCTCATGCAGCTGTTGTTGCTAGAGGAATGGGTACTTGCTGTGTTGCAGGGGCTGGTTCTGTCAAAGTTTATGAAGAAAAATTGTATTTTGAAGTTAATGGTAATAAATATCATGAAGGTGATTTCATTTCATTAGATGGTTCTACTGGTAATATCTATGGTGAACAAGTTAAAACTATGGATGCTACTGTAAGTGGAGACTTTGCTAAATTAATGGAATGGGCTGATGAATTCCGTGCTTTAAAAGTAAGAACTAACGCTGACAATCCAAGAGATGCTAAGGTTGCTTATGATTTCGGAGCTGAAGGTATTGGTCTATGCCGTACAGAACATATGTTCTTTGAAGGCGATAGAATTAAAGCTATGCGTGAAATGATTGTTTCTAACACATTAGAAGAGAGACAAAAAGCATTAGATAAATTATTACCTATGCAAAGAGAAGACTTTGTTGGTCTTTATGAAGCTATGCAAGGACACCCAGTAACTATTCGTTATTTGGATCCACCACTACATGAATTCTTGCCTAATGAAGATGAAGATATTAAAGAATTAGCTAAAGAAATGGGACTTACATTTGATGATTTAAAATCAACTGTTGAAAGTTTACATGAAACTAACCCTATGTTAGGTCATAGAGGTGTTCGTTTATCAATTACTTATCCTGAAATTGCAAAGATGCAAACAAGAGCTGTGATTGAAGCAGCAATTGAAGTTTATAAAAAAGGATTAAAAGTACTTCCTGAAATCATGATTCCACTTGTTGGCGAATTAAAAGAATTAAAATATATTAAAGATATCGTAGTAGCTACTGCTGATGAAATCATCAAAACAGCTAACGTAGATTTAAAATATTCTGTTGGTACTATGATTGAAATACCACGTGCCGCTTTAATCGCTGATGAAATAGCTCAAGAAGCTGAATTCTTCTCATTTGGAACAAATGACTTAACTCAAATGACTTTTGGTTTTTCAAGAGATGATGCTGGTAAATTCTTAGCTGATTACTATGATAAAAAAGTATTTGAAAGTGATCCATTTGCCCATGTTGATGTTAAGGGTGTTGGAAAATTGATGGATCTCGCAGTTAAAGGTGGTCAAAAAACTAGACCTAATATCAAATTAGGAATCTGTGGTGAACATGGTGGAGATCCTGCATCAATTGACTTCTGTCATAATGTTGGACTTAATTATGTATCTTGTTCTCCATTTAGAGTGCCAATAGCTAGATTAGCTGCTGCACACGCTAATATTAAGAACCCAAGATAATTTAAATTATGAGCTTGAGATTTTCTCAAGCTCATTTTTATTTAAAAACCATGTTGTTCGGTTGACATATGGTTTTTAGTATACTATAATTAAATTGTACTTAGTTAGTTGGAAATCACTCATACGCGACGCACAATGTTTTTTAGGGAATCGAGACCATTTTCTGTGTTGAATGCCTATGTTATTAGGAATCCTAATGATTTGGTAAGAGATGCCCACGTAGAGGTAGATGTAGTCTGCCAGAGTGATTTCCAACTGATTAAGTGCATTTTTTTCGAAAAGAGATATTTATATGCTGAGAGTAATTAGTGGTAAATTTAAATCAAGAAAATTAAAAGAAGTTAAGACTGTTTCGACTAGACCAACTACTGATAAAAATAAAGAGATGTTGTTCAATGTCATAGGACAATATTTTGATGGCGATTTTGTAGTAGACCTTTTTTCTGGGAGCGGAGCTTTGGGTATAGAGGCGCTTTCTAGAGGTGCTGGCTATGTTGAATTTGTTGATAATAACTTTTCTGCAATTAAAGTTATTAAAGAAAACCTGGGATCTTTTAACTTGTTATCAAAAGATGAAACTAAGGTTTATAAGTCTGATGTTTTAAGCTAT
>JAQUZK010000139.1 GCA_028691335.1 Candidatus Izemoplasmatales bacterium | reverse complement strand
TGTTTTGCGTTAAAATAAACTTGATTTAATTGAGTACTTGACATACTTCAATTATACCAAAAAACCGGGTCTTTTAGCAGACTCGGTTTTTGTTTAGGTCTATTTTATTTCTTTACAGGCCCTCTAAGTTAATTATATCTTTTTAAGTTCACCAATCTGTCTCTTCCTTAAATTTTTTGAAAGACTAATATCTTTTGAACTCTCATAATTATTAAGCTTAACCTGATAATCCGAAGCAATCAAAGCATGTTCTTTAACGTGGCAAGAACTTACAGATTGTGCAATTACTCGGAAAGCGATTTTTTCTTTCTGCTTTTGAGCCTCTCTAGCATACTTATGAAATAAGAATGCTCTAGTTCTTATTAATGAAAGTTTGGATAAATCGTTTTCCCAATTATCCATCAATAAGATTGCATCAAAAATTTCTTTTTTTTGTTCTTGATTAAAACTATAAATGCTCATTGTCTCTTTAATCAAAAAAATCGCCCATTTAACAATGGTTTTATGCATTTTATGGATAAATAGATTTACTAATTCATTCCTTAACAAAGCATCATCAATTATTTTTATTTTAGGTTTAAATAAAATATCCATAACTACTAAATTTATAAAAACATTACAGAAAGAGCAATCAATACCTGGCCTAGATAATAAGTCCCTAGATTAGCTACAACATATATGTCACTAACTTTATTACCAAAATATATTGGAGCTAATACCAAGTCTGAGATTCCAAACAATATAGCACCAACCATAAAGCTTAGACTGAACATGTTAAAATCATTATTAATTGAAAGGATTATTGATTGACCAACCATTGTAAAAATAACAAAAGTATATAGATAAGACATTATCCTAATCTCTTTAAAATCAAGTTTCATAAGCTTGCTAGCAAAAAAGACAACAACGACCATAAATGCTCCAATAATTAACGATATATAACTAAAACTATCGAAGAAAGACATTCCTAAAATATAAAATATATGACCTACTAAAAAAGCAATCATTCCATATCTTATTTGTTTTATTCTATTATCTGGATAGAAATACTGTAATTCAAGAAACAAATCTCCAATCAAACCTAATACTAACCCTAAACCCATAAAGATTATTAACCGAATAGGCGGATAATAAAACAATAACAAGTTAACTCCACTATCTTGATTTACCATATATGTATAAACACTATAAGCAAATATTAGCAAAAACGAAAAACTTGTCATTCCTTTAAAATAGAATCCATCTAGTCGTTTTTTCTTTCTCACGTTAAAAATAAATAAATTCCAAGACACTAAAAAAATCGCTAATAATAGATAAATCATTTTTTTACCTCTTTATTTTATTTGTCATCTATGAGTAAGTCTGCCTTTAAACTTTCAATAATTTCATTTAGTTTTTTATAATCTACAACATATCTTGTTTTCTTGTTTTTTTCTTTGCTTAAGTGTAACAATCCACTAGTTAGAAACTCATTTATATGATAAGAAATGGTCGCACTAGAAACATCTAGCTCATCAGCTATATTTTTAATTGAAGTTTCTCCCTTAGCGATTAATTTAAGAGTCTCATATCTTGTCCTATCACCCAAAGTTTTAAATATCTTAACTCTTTGCATTAAATGATCCTCATTAATCTCATGTATTCTTCTAAAAGAATACTCCATCTCCATTCCCCAAACAATACGACATTCACTATCTCCTACAAATCTTAGTGTGTAAGGAAAAATAGCAGAGACATACAAAAAGCAAGAATCTTGATTACTAAAATCAAATTGAACTGCATCATAAGTTATTTTTTTAAAAGATTCATTAGGATTTTTTGATAATCTTTTAGATATATCTTCTCCTACTTTTACAACTTTTTCTTCGTATTGTTGATACACCTGATAAAATATCGTTTGAGTTTTATGTAAAAGGTTGACCCATTTTTCTAAATAATCTTTTGGATTTTGAATCATCAATAATAAATTCCATTTATTAGCTGAAGTTATTTTCAAGCTGTTAATGTATTGCATTGCCTGTGAATCATTTAAAACTTCAACATCGTTTGGTTCATCCTCTTCAAGATTAACTAATGATTTTAAAATTTCATCTTTGAAGCTTTTAGATTCAACCTTAAATAAATAATCGATGTATTCATGTTCATCATGGTAACTATAAACCGGATAAGCGTGATTTAAAATGCTTAAAAAATCGTATTCTCCGTAAATGTCATCATCATAAAACTGTTTAATCTCTTCTGCATAAGGTTCTAATTTAATTTTCATTTTTTCTGCGAATCCCTTGTATTCATCAGGAATAACTTTTTGAACAGATTGATCTAACGCTCTTTCTTGGTCCTCAGAAAAGTAATAAATTCTTGGAAAGATAAAATAATCTATAACTTTTGATGAATGCTTATCAAATTTAAACTTCATTTAATGTCACGCTACTTTCTACCTTTGTTTTTGTTTCTAGAATTGAAATTCCTTCTGTTTCAATATTGATTAATCTTTCTCTAAAAATAAATACTGATATCAAAACAATGAAAGCATTAATAATAAATACAAAACCTGGATTAATTATATCATATAAATATCCAAAAATCATCTGCCCAATCGGTATTGCTATTACAGAAAATAATCCAAGTACAGTTGAAGCTCTACCCATATACTCTAGAGGAACTATTTTTTGAATTAATGTGTGGATAGATATGTTAACAGCTGTAATAAGTATACCCATGAAAAAAGCTGATAACAAAATTATTATAAATGAAATTAAACCGTTATTTATACTACTAAGAAATTCAAAAGCAGTTAAGGCAACTACTACTATCAGCATAGATACAATAATAAAACCACGAACAATCATTTTACCTAAATTCATTTTTTTCATTTTAGCGGTAAGAAGTAATGGAGTAGCGACCATTGATAAAAAGAAGACAGTTTGTAACAATCCGAATTTAAAATCAGATTGTTGCAAAACTTCTTTAACTAAAAAAGTTAGCCCAACAGACATAAACGGACTTATAGTAAAATTCAGAACTATAGCTATTGAAATTACAGTCATTATCGCTTTTGAGTTTTTAACCAGCTTAATCCCTTCAGCTAAATCCTTTTTAAAACCACTGATTGTTTTAGGGTTATCTTCACTACTAGTTTTCGGAACAGTTATAAACATTTCACTGATAGCTGAAAGCAAGAAACTAACTGCATTAAACATCAAAGCTACTAAAAGTCCAAAAGCACCGTAAATTAAAGCGCCAAAGATTGGAGCCATAATTTGGCCTATAGATACAACCATTGTTCGATAAGAGTTTGCTTCTAAATAATCTTCTTTTTCCACAATGCTCGGCAAAACAACTGACATAGATGAACCAAAAAATATCTCAATTATTTCCATCAAGATGATCAATAAATATATAGAACCTAGACTTAAAGAACCGTTAACAAATAAGTAGATTCCAAACCCAGATAAGATTAAGAAGTTCAATAAATCTAATGAAACAATAGCTCTTTTCTTGTCAAACCAATCGCCGAAAACTCCAGCGATTGGCGACAATATTATTCTTGGTAAAATTGAAACTGCCAACATAGATGCAAAAATTGTAGCTGAACCTGTTAGGGCGAGCACATAAAGAGAGAGTACAAATTGTTGGATGTTACTTCCCATCAGTGAAACAAAGTTCCCTAAAACAACCAACACGTAATTTTTATTTTTTAGTAATTTTTTATTCATGTTTTTTTAACCTATTTCCATAGTTGCTTATTGTAATCAGATTGATGATAGAATTGACTCCAATATGAGTTAGGATTTGAATAATCTACCAATTCTTTCTTTTCAATTTTAAAGTTCATTGTTTTTACCTCCCCAATAATATTATCAAACAACGAAGCACTTTCCTTAAGATAATTTTATAATATCACGGTATTTATCTAATGTCAATCATTATATTAGATATTTATCTATTTTTTATATATTTGTATAATTTTTTCTAGTATAATTAACCTGTCATTACGGAGTTTTACTCTAAAATCGCTCGTGTTCGAGGGAGTTTTACTCATTTTCGGATGAAGTTGCTTTCGTATACTAAGACTAGGAGATTTGTCTCTTGGTCTTTTCTTTTTAGATAATAGATGTATAATGAGGATGAAGGCGTAGTTAACCTTTGAACCATGAGTTCGTAAAACGAGTTACACTTCGAGTGTTTATTCCTCGTCTACGCCTTCCCCTAATACACGCGAACCAAGAGAGGAGTTTCTTGGTTTTTCTTTTTGCGAGGTATCGCAATAAAAAAGTCGGAAAAGGATAGCGAAATTGCTTTTGAGTGTATGAACTCGCCCAAAAAAAGTGTTACCTTATCCATTTGGAAAATGAGCCAGTTTAGATCTAGTTGAACCATGAGTTCGTATCAATCACGAAAACTGGACAGTATCCAAACAAGAACCGACCG
>JAQUZK010000138.1 GCA_028691335.1 Candidatus Izemoplasmatales bacterium | reverse complement strand
GAAGGCATGGTAATGTTTGAAATCGCTGGGGTTTCAGAAGAAGTTGCTAAAGAAGCTTTAAGATTAGCTGCACATAAACTTCCAATTAAGACAAAGTTTGTGAAGAAAGAAAGTGGTGATTCTCTATGATTTACGCAAAAGAAATTCGCGAAATGGACACCGCAACCATTTTAAATGAAATAGATAACTTAAAGAAAGAATTATTTGAACTTCGCTTTAAACAAGCGACTGGTCAACTTGAAAACACTGCACGCATCAGCACTATTAAAAAAACCATCGCTCGCATGAAAACTGTACTTACAGAGAGAGAAAGCAAATAAAGGAGGAAATGAATATGGAATTGACAAATAACAGAAAAGTATTTACCGGAACTGTTGTATCTGACAAGAATGATAAGACAATTACAGTTTTAGTAACAACTTATAAAAAACATCCATTATATGGAAAAAGAGTAATTTCTTCTAAAAAATTCAGAACACATGATGAAAAAAATGAAGCAAAAACTGGTGATATAGTAAAAATCACAGAGTGCCGTCCACTATCAGCAACTAAACGTTTCCGTTTAATTGAAATTGTGGAAAAACACGAAGAAGTTTAGGATACTGGAGGTATTATTATGATACAACAAGAATCAAGACTTAATATAGCAGATAATTCAGGTGCTCGTGAAATATTAACAATCAAAGTTTTAGGCGGAACTAGTCGTAAATACGCAAGTGTTGGCGACATCATCGTGGCTACGGTAAAAAGTGCTACTCCAGGCGGGATGGTAAAAAAAGGCGATGTAGTAAAAGCAGTAATAGTAAGAACTAAGAAAGAAATACTTCGTGCAGATGGTTCTTACATTAAATTTGATGACAATGCAGCAGTAATTATAAAAGATGACAAATCTCCTAGGGGAACTCGTATTTTTGGACCTGTTGCAAGAGAGTTAAGAGACGCAGAGTTTACAAAAATAGTTTCTCTAGCTCCAGAAGTATTATAAGGAGGAACGAACTATGAAATTAAGAAAAGGCGATAAAGTCGTTATAATCTCTGGCGCAGATAAAGGAAAACAAGGAACGATTATTAAAGTTTTAACAAAAACAGATAGAGTTGTTCTTGAGGGTGAAGGTTTATCAAAGATTAAGAAACATCTAAAACCATCACAAGCTAATCCTGACGGTGGAATCATTGAGATTGATAAACCAATCCATGCTTCAAACGTTATGTTATTAGATCCAAAAGAGAAAAAACCAACAAAAATTGGTTATAAGACAATTACAGAAACTGTAAAAAAACAAGAAGTAACTAAAAAAGTTAGATATGCAAAAAAATCTGGCAAAGTTTTAGATTAAATGAAGGGAGAAAAATATGAATAGATTACTCGAAAAATATCGTAATGAAATCACACCAGCCCTAATGGAAAAATTCAATTATTCTTCCATCATGGAAAGCCCTAAAATTAGCAAGATTGTAATTAATATTGGTGTTGGGGACGCTGTTGCGAATCCTAAAGTATTAGATGATGCTGTTAATGAATTAACATTAATTACAGGACAAAAACCACTTGTTACGAGAGCGAAAAAATCAATCGCTACATTCAAACTTCGTGAAGGAATGCCAATTGGTTGTAAAGTAACTTTACGCGGAGAAAGAATGTATGATTTCCTTGATAAACTTATTTCAATTGCTTTACCAAGAGTTAGAGACTTTAGAGGAGTTAATCCAAAAGGTTTTGATGGTAGAGGTAACTATACATTAGGTGTTAAGGAACAATTGATTTTCCCAGAAATAAACTACGATAAAGTAAGTAAAATCCGTGGTATGGATATCGTATTCGTAACCACAGCAAATACAGATCAGGAAGCTTTCGAATTATTAAAATCATTCGGAATGCCTTTCAGAAGATAAGGAGGAACGCATATGGCAAAGACATCTAAAAAAGTAAGTCAAAAACGTGGATCTAAATTTCCAGTAAGAAACTATACAAGATGTGAACGTTGTGGACGTCCTCATTCTGTATATCGTAAATTTAAATTATGTCGTGTTTGTTTTAGAGAATTAGCTTACAAGGGTCAAATCCCTGGTGTAAAAAAAGCAAGTTGGTAATATATTATGAGAAATATTAGTTCCGATAATAAAGGAAGGAGGCATTATTAATATGGTTATGACAGATCCAATTGCGGATATGTTAACAAGAATTCGCAACGCAAATCAAATGAAACATAAAACTGTTGATGTTCCAGCATCGAAGTTAAAAATAGAAATCTTGAATGTATTAAAACAAGAAGGATACATTACTGATTTTGAGCGTGTAGATGATGGAGTACAAGGTACAATTAAAGTAACTTTAAAATATTTAGAAAATGAAGAAAGAGTTGTAAGAGGTTTGAAAAAAATTTCCAAACCTGGGTTACGTGTGTATGCTAAAACTGACGACCTTCCTAAAGTTCTTAATGGACTAGGGATAGCTATTGTTTCTACTTCTAGAGGTATTATGACCGATAGAGAAGCTAGAAAAAATAAAATAGGTGGCGAAGTAATAGCATATGTATGGTAACAATTATAATGGAGGTGCAAGAAAATTATGAGTCGAATTGGTAATCAATCGATTAAAGTTCCTGCAGGCGTTACAATTGATGTTGATCAAAATAATCAAATCACTGTAAAAGGTCCTAAAGGTGAACTTAACTTTGCTTTTGATAAAAATATCAAAGTAAATGTAGAAAATGACGAAATTTCTGTAACCCGACCAAATGATTCATTACGTATGAAGGCTCTACATGGGACTACAAGAGCGTTATTGAATAATATGGTTATTGGTGTAAGTGAAGGATATACAAAAATCCTTGATATCAAAGGTGTAGGATATCGTGCCCAACTAAAAGATCCGAAAACATTAGTGTTAAACGTTGGTTATTCAAATCCAGTTGAGATGGAAATACCTGAAGGTTTAACTATCGAAATCCCTAAGAATACAGAAGTTCATGTAAAAGGTGCTAATAAACAAATGGTAGGAGAATTTGCTGCAAATATACGTAAGGTTCGTCAACCTGAACCATATCTTGGAAAAGGTATTAGATACAGAGATGAACACGTACGTCGTAAGGAAGGAAAAACAGCTAAATAATTAGCTGGTAGGTGAAATTATGTTTAAATCAGTTAATAAAAACGCTCAAAGACAAAAAAGACATCGTCGTATGAGATTCCAAATCATAGGAACTCCAGAAAGACCACGTCTAAATGTTTTCCGTTCTAACAAACAAATATATGCACAAATTATTGATGATATCAATCAAGTTACATTAGCACAAGCAAACTCAAGAGAAATCGAAGGTATTAACGGATCTAATACTGAAGGCGCATCAAAAGTTGGACAATTAGTTGCTCAAAGAGCAATAGAAAAAAATGTTAAAACAGTTGTTTTCGACCGTGGTGGTTACTTATACCATGGTAGAGTAAAAGCTTTAGCCGAAGCTGCTAGAGAAGCAGGGCTAGAATTCTAATGAAGGAGGTAATCTAATATGGAAGACAATAATCGTAATAAAAGAGGAAGAAAACCTCGTTCACCTAAAAAAGAACCAAAGCTATATGAAGAAAGAGTAGTAAGTATTGGTCGTGTTACTAAAGTTGTTAAAGGTGGTAGACGTTTTAGTTTTTCTGCTTTAGTGGTTATCGGCGATAGAAAAGGTAAAGTTGGATTTGGTACTGGAAAAGCAAGTGAAGTTCCAGATGCAATCAAAAAAGCTATTGAAGATGCTAAGAAAAATCTAATTGTTGTACCTATGAATGGAACAACTATCCCTCATATAGTAACTGGAAAATACGGCGCTGGTAAAGTATTCTTACGTCCAGCCGCAGAAGGTACCGGTGTTATCGCTGGTGGTCCAGTGCGTGCTGTATTAGAATTAGCAGGTATCGAAGACGTACTAAGTAAATCTCTAGGATCAAATACACCGATTAATATCGTTAGAGCTACAGTAGAAGGTCTTAAGACTTTGAGAACTGTAGAACAAGTAGCTGAAATTAGAGGCTTGAATCCTGAGGAGGTATTGGGATAATGGCACAAATTAAAATTACTTTAGTTAAAGGATTAATGGGTAGAAAACCTAATCAAGTAAGAACAATTAAAGCTTTAGGACTTACTAAAAGAAATTCTTCTGTAGTTATAGAAGAAAACGAAATGACTAAAGGTATGGTGAATACTGTAAGTCACTTAGTAAAAGTCGAAGAAGTTAAGAAATAGGGGGTGCAAATGATGACATTACACGAATTAAAACCTAATCCAGGTGCAACTCATTATAAAAAAAGAGTAGGTCGTGGTACTAGTAGTGGTACTGGTAAGACAAGTGGTCGCGGTCAAAAAGGGCAAAATTCTCGTTCTGGCGGTGGCGTAAGACTTGGATTTGAAGGTGGACAAACACCACTATTCAAACGCCTTCCTAAAAAAGG
>JAQUZK010000137.1 GCA_028691335.1 Candidatus Izemoplasmatales bacterium | reverse complement strand
TGCTCTACAGTATTGAGGCAGAAGAGTCAGTTTTAGGCTCTGTTTTCTTCAATAACAATGAAATGAATGTTATTGCGGATAAACTCCTAGTTGAAGACTTTTATAGCCCTAATAGCCAAATAATTTATAAGACTATGTTGACACTGTTTCATAATAACAGTGCAATTGATATCGTTACTGTAATAGCCTATCTAGAAAATATAAATAGTTTGGAAAAGGTTGGTGGCCGTGATTACATCATTAACCTTGCTTCAGTTGTTCCTTCGACTGCTAATTTGAATGAGTATATTAACATAGTCAAAGACCGTTCAGTTCTTAGAAAATTACAAGAAAAGTTTTCTGAACTGATCGATCAATCTAAACATGTTGAAGATGCACCATTTTTTATTGATAAAGTTGAAAAAGAAATTTTTGATATTACAAAAAACAGAAGAACATCTGATTTCATAAACTTAGCTGATATCGCTGAGGATACTATAACAAAGTTAGCTGAGAGAGAACAAGTAGTCGATAATGTTACTGGCTTAGATACGAGATATAAAGCTTTGAACAATTTCACGTTAGGATTGCAACCTTCAGACTTACTTATTCTAGCTGCTAGACCAGGTGTTGGGAAAACAGCCTTTGCATTAAACTTAGCCTTGAATGTTGGTACACTTGAAAGAAAACCACATATAGCTTTCTTTTCTTTAGAAATGGGCGTTGAACAACTTTTGTTAAGACTTTTAAGTGCTCAATCATCAATTTCTAACACTAAATTAAGAAAAGCTGATCTTAGTTCTACAGAATGGGAAAGACTTCAAGCAGCAGTAAGTAATCTTAAAGGCACCAATATTTATTTTGATGATTCAGGAACTGTTCAGGTTACTGATCTTCGTAGTAAGTGTAGAAAACTTAAACAAAACAATCGCTTAGATTTAGTAATTGTAGATTATCTACAGTTACTAAGTGGTTCTGGAATATATCGAGGAAACAGAGTTCAAGAAGTATCTGAAATTTCTAGAGTTTTAAAAGAAATGGCTCGTGAATTAAAGATTCCTGTGGTTGCACTAAGTCAGTTGTCTAGAAGCATAGAACAAAGAAAAGGCGATGATAAACGCCCTAAGATGTCAGACTTAAGAGAATCCGGATCAATTGAGCAAGATGCTGATATTATTATCTTTTTGTATGTTAAAGATGAAGATAATGATGATGAAAGAAAAAGAAATTTAACACAGTTTTCGGTTGCTAAAAACCGTCACGGAACACCAGGAGATTTCAAGTTGATTTTTAATAAAGAAACTTCAAAATTTAATTCATATTCTGGTGATTAAAAGAAGGGAATCAAATGTTAACAGATAGATTAGAACAAATAGAAAAAAGGTATGTCGAAGTTGGAAAACTTATGGCAGAACCTAGTATAGCAACTGACATAAAAAAAGTAACAGAGCTAGCTAAAGAATATTCAAAATTAGAAAAACCAGTAGTGAAATTTCGCGAATATAAGAGCTTAATTGAATCTTTAGATGGTTTAAAAGAAATGGCCAAAGATAAAGATCAAGAAATCCGAGAAATGGCTGAAATGGAACTTGAAGAATCTCACGAGAGAATCTCTAAATTGGAAGAAGAACTAGAACTTTTGTTGATACCAAAAGATCCTAATGATGAAAAGAATGTAATCGTAGAAATTAGAGGGGCTGCCGGTGGAGATGAAGCTAATATTTTCGCTGGAGATTTATTTAGAATGTATTCTAAGTATGCTGAAGCTATGGATTGGAAGATAGAAGTACTTTACGCTGAACCTAGAGAAGCTGGCGGTTTTTCTCAAATAGAATTCATGGTTACTGGAGACAGTGTATACTCATATCTTAAATATGAATCAGGTGTGCATCGAGTTCAAAGAGTCCCAGCTACCGAATCAAGCGGCCGTATTCATACCTCGACTGCTACAGTAGTCGTTTTACCTGAAGCTGAAGATATCGATTTTGAATTAGATATGGAAGAAGTTAGAGTTGATACATATTGTTCAAGTGGACCTGGCGGACAATCAGTTAATACCACTAAATCAGCAGTTAGAGTTACTCATATACCTACTAATACTGTAGCTCAATGTCAAGACGGAAAAAGCCAACACGAAAATAAAGCATCAGCGTTAAGAATTCTTCGCTCTCGTCTTTATGACCAAATGTTACAAGCAAAGTTGGAAAAAGAAGGCGAAGAAAGAAAATCTAAAATTGGCAGTGGGGATCGTTCTGAAAAAATTAGAACATATAATTATCCACAAAATCGCGTTACTGATCATCGCATCAACTTAACAATTCAGCAACTTGATAGAATTATTGATGGACGCTTAGATCCTGTAATAGATAGTTTAATTTCTGAAGAACAAAAAAGAAAGTTGGAAAAGCAATAATGCCGACTTATAAACAAGTTTTAAGCAAAGCGAAGCAAGCAACACGTAAACATGATAAAGAAGCGAGTGCTGCTGAGCTTTTATTCTTAAATTTTTCAGGTTTAGAACCTACACAACTTTACCTAAAATATGAAGAGATAATGCCTAAGGAATCAGAAATTAAGTTTCTTGAAGCCTTAGGTTTATATTTGGGAAAAAACATTCCCGTTCAACAAATTATCGGACATGTATATTTTTATGGGCATAAATTCTCGGTAAAGAATACTGCTTTAATTCCGAGATTTGAAACTGAAGAACTAGTGGCTAATATTTTGATTGCTTATGATGAGTATTTTCAAGGAAGACCGGTTCGACTTGTAGATATAGGAACAGGATCTGGATGTTTAGCAGTTACAATAAAGAAAGAAGAACCTTCTATTGAAGTTGTAGCTACAGATATCAGTGATGAAGCTTTGACGTTAGCTAAAGAGAATGCGGATAATTTAGGAGCCAAAGTACAGTTTATTTCTGGAGACATGTTAAAGCCTTTAATAGGTCAAAAATTTGATATAATTGTATCTAATCCCCCATATATTCCAAATAACGAAAAAGTCGACTCAATCATATATGATAATGAACCGCATATAGCACTTTTCGGGGGAGAAGACGGATTAGATTTTTACAGAGAGATTTTACAAGGAGCCAAAAGCATTCTTAATGAAAAAGCAGTAATAGCTTTTGAACATGCATATGATAAAAGTTCTTTGTTACAAGAAATTGCTAGAGAAAACTTCCCTAAAGCCAAGATTTACACATTAAAAGATATGCAAAAACTAGATAGAATGACTTTTATAATAATTGGTTTTTAATTAGTGAGAAAAAATTTCTTACTAATTTTTTTTAGTAATAATATATATATTATTAATATAAAGATGGGGTTTTTAATGAAAATAAATCAAGGATAAAATGGTTGACTTTTAAAAAAATATGCGTATATTATATAAGAGCGAGGTGCTAACATGGCAAAAAAAGTTGTTATTGTAGAGTCTCCTTCCAAATCTAAAACTATATCAAAGTATTTAGGAAGTGGTTACACTGTAACCGCAAGTGTCGGTCACATACGTGATTTGGCTACTACTGGAAAGGGAGGCTTGGGTATTGACGTTGATAATGATTTTAAACCTGATTATCAAGTTTTACCCAAAAAAAAGAAAGTCGTAACTGACTTAAATAAAATGATTAAAGATGCTGAAGAAATATATTTAGCAACTGACCCCGATCGTGAGGGTGAGGCTATTTCTTGGCATCTATTTGACACATTAAATATTAAAGAACAAGATGTAAAAAGGGTTGTCTTTAATGAGATAACAAAAGAAGCAGTCACAAAAGCTTTTTTAAATCCAAGAAAAATTAACTTTGATTTAGTTTCTTCTCAAGAAACAAGAAGAATGCTAGATAGAATTATCGGATTTAAATTATCTATGTTGTTAAAATCGAAGATTAAATCACAATCTGCAGGAAGAGTACAATCTGCTGCTTTAAAATTAATTGTAGATTTAGAAAAAGAGATCGAAGCTTTTGTTATTGAAGAATATTATGAGATATTTGCGAAGTTTAAAGATGTTGAAGCAAAACTTTTTAAAGTAAACCTTACTGAAAAACCAGATATTAAATCTGAAGTAGAAGCGAATAATATTTTAAAGGCATTAGATAAAAACTTTGTTGTACAAGAAGTATCAAAAAAAGAAAATAAATCTTATCCTAGACCAGCACTTATCACTTCAACACTACAACAAAATGCATCATCTTTTTATGGGTATTCCTCTTCCAAAACAATGTCTATAGCACAAAAACTATACGAAGGTATTGAAATAGATGGAGAACCTATAGGTTTAATTACCTATATGAGAACTGATTCTACAAGATTATCAGAAGAATTCATATCTGAGTCAAGAAATTATATTAAGAAAGACTTTGGTTCAGAATATTTAGGTTATTATCGAATCCCTAAGAATAAAGAAAACGCTCAGGATGCACATGAAGCCATAAGACCAACTAGTATCTATAGAAATCCT
>JAQUZK010000136.1 GCA_028691335.1 Candidatus Izemoplasmatales bacterium | reverse complement strand
GTATTGAAGTTCTTTTGCTCAATCAATATGGACTTAACAAGTGGGAAACCTTAGTAAAGCCTGCAAGAAGAGTTAAGGTTGGTACTGAAATAACGTTTGGGAATGGCCTTTTAAATCTTAAATGTATTGAATCATTAGAGGAAGGCATTCGACATTTTGAACTTTTTTACAATGGCAATCTTGAGGACATTCTAGAACAATTAGGAGAAATGCCACTCCCTCCTTATATTCACCAAAAACTTGAAGATCAAACAAGATATCAAACGGTTTACTCTAAGATTAATGGTAGCGCTGCTAGTCCTACCGCTGGATTACACTTTACTAATGATTTGTTATTAGAATTAAAAGAAAAGGGAGTAATAATTGAATACATAACATTACATGTAGGTTTAGGGACATTTAGACCAGTTCAAGTTGATGATGTTAAGAAGCATAAGATGCATTCTGAGTTTTACTCTTTATCTAAGGAAACCGCAGAAGAATTGAATTTAGCTAAAAAAGAAGATCGCCAAATATTCGCTGTAGGAACGACATCTGTCAGGACGCTAGAAACAGTATTTCATAAGTTTGGAAGGTTTGAAGAGTCTTCAGGATTTACAGATATATTTATCTATCCTGGATTTGAATTCAAAGCTGTTGATAATTTAATAACTAATTTTCATTTGCCTAAGTCTACGCTTATGATGTTAGTATCTGCATTTTCCAGCAAAGATATTATTATGAATGCTTACAATGAGGCAATCAAACAAAAATATAGATTTTTCTCTTTTGGAGATTCAATGTTAATAAAAAAATAAACGGCTTAATTTAGTCGTTTATTTCTTTTAATGGTTTTACTTTTTTTATTAGATAAATAAATGGTGTATCAAGAGCAGCCACTAATACTTTAATTAAGTATGTAGATATTATTAGACCAATTAAGACGTCAGTACTAACTTCACCAAGAAAAGCTAGTGGAACAAATATTATTGTATCAACAAATTGTGAGAACACTGTTGAGAGATTATTTCTAACCCATAAATATTTGTTTTCTGGAAGTTTTTCTTTAATTTTGTCAAAGACATTTACATCTATTAATTGTGAAACAATAAAAGCTGTTAGACTTGCTAGAAGAAGTCTTGGCATGTACCCAAAAATTGTAGCTAATGATCCTTGAGCAAAGTCTTCAGGGTGTGGAGTAAACTTTACAGCTATAGTCATTGTTACAACAGTAATTAACATAACTGAAAACCCAATATATACCGCTTTTCTTGCTTCTTTTTTTCCGAACATTTCATTTAAAACGTCTGTTCCTAAAAAAATAGTTCCATACATGATATTACCTAGATTTGCTTCTAATCCAAATAGATATATCAATTTTGTTACCTGTATATTTGCTAAGATTGTGGCTGCGACAATCCAAACAAAAACACCTAGCTTACCAAAAAATTTATAAGCCAATAAAAATAGAGTAAAATTTACTATCGCAAAAATTACCCATAACAACTCATTTGTCATAATTTCCTCCTAGTTTTGTTAACGCAGGATGGTTGCGAACTGCGAATCGATAATATTATAACATCTAGAAAATAAAAAACAATATTTAGTTTGATTAAATAGAGGAAATTTAGTAAAATATAGTTGATTTGAAAGGAAGATGTATATGGAAAGAAAAATATTAGTAGAAGTATCCGCAAGACATGTTCATGTATCTAGAGAACACTTGGATATTTTATTTGGAAAAAATTATGAATTAACAGTAAAGAAAGAATTGTCCCAACCAGGACAATATGCAGCTAATGAGAGAGTAGATATTGTCGGACCAAAAAGAGAACTAAAAAATGTTTCTATTCTAGGACCAGTAAGAAAAGCTACTCAAGTAGAAATTTCGATGACAGATGCTAGATCAATTGGTGTTATGGCTCCAATTAGAGAAAGTGGAGATACAAACCAAAGTGCTCCTTGTAGAATAGTTGGGCCTAAAGGTGAAGTAGAGCTTACTGAAGGTGTTATAGTAGCTAAAAGACATATCCATTTAACACCTGAAGATGCTAAAAAATTTAATGTAAAAGATAAAGAAATAGTTTCTGTTAAGATTGAAACAGACCAAAGATCAACTATATTAGGTGATGTAGTTATTAGAGTAAGAGAAGATTTTGCTTCAGCTATGCATATTGATACTGACGAAGGTAATGCAGTTGGTATTTCTGGAGAAACTTACGGGACAATAATATAGTTTATGGCAATAAGATATGAACTAATTCATCAAGATAAGAATACAGGAGCTAGATATGGTATTCTTCATACACCTCATGGTTCTTTTGAAACGCCAATCTTTATGCCTGTTGGAACTCAAGCGACTGTTAAAACACTTGATGTTGATGAAATAAAAGAAGTTAGTCAAGGGTTAATATTAGGAAATACTTACCATCTTTGGCTACAGCCAGGAGATGAAATAATTAAAAACCATGGAGGAATCCGTGGTTTTATGAATTGGGATGGAGCCTTATTAACTGATTCAGGAGGGTTTCAAGTTTTCTCGCTTTCTAAAATAAGGAAGATTTCTGAAGAAGGTGTAGAATTTAGACATCATTTAAACGGGTCCTTGTTGCATTTGACACCTGAAGAGAGTATTAAGATACAAAATAATCTTGGGGCTGACATCATCATGAGTTTTGATGAGTGTCCGCCTTTCCATTCAAGCTACGAGTATCATAAAGATTCGCTTGAAAGAACGTTAAGATGGGCAAAGAGAGGTAAAGATGTTCATAAAACCCCTGATAAACAAGCATTGTTTGGGATTGTGCAAGGTGGTCCTTTCAAGGATCTCCGTGAACATTCAATAAATGAATTAATGAAAATTGATTTTCCTGGGTACTCTATTGGGGGTTTAAGTGTTGGGGAAACCAAAGAAGAAATGTATGATATTCTTAAGTTCTTAAAAGACAAAATGCCAGAAGACAAACCAAGATACTTAATGGGAGTTGGATCTCCTGATGATATAGTGGTAGGAATTGAAAATGGAATAGATATGTTCGATTGCGTTTTACCTACTAGAATCGCTAGACATGGGTCTGCGATGACATCTTTAGGAAAAGTGGTTATAAAAAATAAAACATATGAGTCTGATATGTCACCACTTGATCCTAATTGTGATTGTAAAGTTTGTAGAAACTATACAAAAAGTTATTTAAGACATCTATTTAAAGCAAAAGAGATATTGGGATTAAGATTAATTTCTTATCATAATTTGTATTATTTGAAAAACTTAATGACGGATATTAGAGAAGCGATAAAGGAAGATAGATTCGCTGAATTTAAAGCGAAAATACTCAAAGACTATTTCGAATAGAATTTTTGGTTTCTTTCAAGATTATATTTATTAATTTTAGTTTTTGTGATAAGATAATTGTAAGAACATTAATTGGGGGTACCAAATGTTTAATATTGATGATAAGTTTAACCAAAAACCGAAGATAAAAGTAGTAGGTATTGGCGGTGGCGGTGGCTCCGCGATAAATAGAATGATTGAGAATGAAGTTCCTGGAGTAGAGTTTGTAGCCATGAATACCGATGCTCAAGTTTTAAGATTATCCAAAGCTGATGTTAGACTTCAATTAGGTAAGTCTTTAACTAGAGGACTAGGGGCAGGCGCCAATCCTGAAGTAGGAAGACAAGCAGCGTTAGAATCAGAAGACGAAATAAGAGATATCTTAGCGGAAACTGACATGGTTTTTATCACTGCCGGTATGGGCGGAGGAACTGGTACAGGTGCTAGTCCAATAGTAGCTAAAATAGCTAGAGAAATGGGTTGTCTTACTATTGGTATTGTCACAAAACCATTTGGCTTTGAAGGAAAAAGAAGAATGTCAGTAGCCTTAGAAGGTTTAGAACAACTAAAACCTTATGTTGATACTTTGATTGTTATCCCTAATGATAAACTGTTCTATATAGTTGACCGTAACACTTCTTATTTAGATGCTTTTAGAGAAGCTGACAAAGTTTTAAGACAAGGTGTTCAAGGTATTACTGAAATAATCGCAATGCCAGGTGTAGTTAATGTTGACTTTGCGGATGTAAAAACAGTTATGAAAGATAAAGGTACTGCTTTAATGGGTATTGGTGTTGCTGAAGGACCTAATAGAGCAATCGAAGCTGCTAGAGAAGCGATTAGATCTCCGCTATTAGAGACATCAATTAACGGAGCTACAGATGCTATTGTTAATATCACATCAAATTATCAAGCTTCATTATATGAAATAGATGAAATAATTGCCGAAATTCATAAAGCTTCTACAACTGACATCAATGTTATTTATGGATCTGCGATTAATTCAGATTTAGGCGATGAGTTGGTAGTTACTGTTATTGCGACAGGTTTTTCTCAAGATCCGATTTTTAAAGATGACGTAATTCCATCAAAGCCAACAGACGCTAAAGAACAACCTCGTGAAGAAGTGGAAATTGATATA
>JAQUZK010000135.1 GCA_028691335.1 Candidatus Izemoplasmatales bacterium | reverse complement strand
TTGAGGCATATCAAAATTACCTTGACTAATATTCTTCTTGTTATTGACAAATTTTATCCATTTGAACATATCGATATTCGCACTAACTGTAAATGGCTGACCACACATTTTTGAATTATGATAATACTGTTGTATTTCTGTGTCTCTTGTTAACCATTCCTCATTTAAACCAGAAATAATCTTATCTTTTCTCATCTTTTTCGGATTAGCATCTATGCTCATGTCTTGAATCATTTTGGATACATATTTAGGCCCTTTTAATAGTTTGATTATTTGCGTTAAAAGCATGCCAGTAGATACCAAAAGTTTTGTAGTATAAGCAGAACCGGAAATAACGGCTTTTGAGTAAAAGTCAGGAAAATCTAAAATTAGTTTTCTTGCAAGAAAGGAACCCATTGAGTGACCTAAAAGATAATATTTATGGTTTGGATAGTTATTCTCTATATATTCTTTAACTAAAACTACGGATTCATAAGCTAAAATATCTCCGTCCTTATCCGCAAAATGAACATAGTCATAATTATCCGTTGATAACCCATGACCTAAAATATCACAACCAATTACTAAATAACCATTCTTAGATAAAAACTCAGAAAAAAGACCATATCTAGCAAAATGCTCTGAAGCCCCGTGAATAATTTGAACAATGGCTTTTACATCACCATCAGGCTCATAAGAATAAACATGAATTTGATTATCTTGATAATCTTTTAAAGTAAATTGTTTCATTTTTTAGTCCTCCTAAAAAAATACTTATAATAATTATAACATTATACGTTTTATTTTTAAATATGGTTTGGTATAATAAATAAGGTGATATTAATGGGAAAGCACATTTTAGCAATCGATCAGGGTACAACTTCATCAAGAGTAGTCATCTTTAATCAAGAAGGAAAAATCGTTTCTTTTCACTCAAAAGAGTTTAAACAATACTTTCCAAAGCCTGGATATGTTCTACACGATCCAGAAGAAATCTGGGAAAGTGTGGTTTTCTGTTTGAATAAAGCTCTGAGTAAAGCGAAAATTACCATCGATGATATTGATGCTATTGGAATCACTAATCAGAGAGAGACTACTGTAATTTGGGATAAGTTAACTTCAAAGCCACTTCATAAAGCTATTGTTTGGCAGTCCTCTCAAACAAAAGAAATATGTGATGATTTAATTAATAGAAATTATCAGGATATTTTTAAAAAGAAAACAGGCTTATTAATTAATCCGTATTTTTCTGGAACTAAGATTAAATGGCTGTTAGATAATGTAAAAGATGCTAGAAGTTTAGCTAAACAAAATAGATTGGCTTTTGGAACAATCGATTCATGGCTAATTTGGAAACTAAGTAATGGTAACTATCACATAACTGACTATACCAATGCATCAAGGACTTTGATTTATAATATTTATACCTTAGAATGGGACCAAGAGTTGCTTGATATCCTAGATATTCCATCTTCAATATTACCTAAAGTTGTGAGTTCAAGTGGAATAAATGCATACACTGATGAAATCATTTTAGGTAAAAGAATACCAATTTCAGGTATTGCAGGAGATCAACAAGCTGCTTTATTTGGACAAACATGTTTTTCACCAGGAGATATAAAAAACACCTATGGAACCGGATGTTTCTTGTTAATGAACACGGGCGAAGAGCCTAAATTTTCGAATAAGGGACTTTTAACAACAATCGCATGGGGAATTGACGGGAAAATAGAATATGCTCTAGAAGGCTCTATTTTTGTCGCTGGAAGTGCAATCCAATGGCTAAGAGATGGATTAGAAATTATAACTAGTGCTTCTGAATCTGAGGGACTAGCCAGAAAAACCAAAAGCAATCTAGGAGTGTATTTCGTACCAGCCTTTGTAGGATTAGGAACACCTTATTGGGAAGAAGATGCTAGAGGAAGCTTTTTTGGGCTAACAAGAGGAGTAACTAAGAACCATATTATTAGATCCGCATTAGAAGCAATTGCTTATCAAACCAAAGATGTGGTAGAATTAATGCAAAAAGAAGCTAATATTAAACTATGTGATTTAAAAGTTGATGGAGGAGCTTCCCAAAATAACTTTCTTATGGAATTTCAATCTGATATCTTAAACTGTAACATCTACCGGCCATCAATTAGTGAGACAACAGCTTTAGGGGCATGTTATCTAGCTGGTATAGGCATTGGACTATGGAACAAAAATGAAATAAAAGACAAATGGGAAATTGATATGAAGTTTTCACCAGAAATGACTGAAAATAAAAGAAAAGAGTTATATCATAATTGGAAAAGAGCTTTAAGAGCTTGTGTAGCTTTTGCGGATAAAGAAAATTACTAAGGAGGGTAAGATGGAAGAAAATCAAGATTTTAAAAGTTTTAATGACAAAAAGAAAAAAAGTGAAAATAAGGTTATTATTGCAATTGTTTTAATTGGGTTAGGTATAGTAGCTTATCTAGCCTCAGGCGGAAGCAATGTTTTGGCTGTACTCGGTATTATAATAGGAATAGTAGGCTTAGTATTCTTGATTATTGGAATGGTTGGTTTTAGCCAAGTAAAAAAGAATTTTAAAGAACAAATTCTAACAGAAATGTTTAAAAAAATGATACCTGATGTAACATATACACCTAATTTAGGGTTAGATGAATATCAAGTTTATTCATCAGAAGTGTTGAAACACGCTGATAGATTTCATTCAGAAGACTATATTGCCGGAACAGTGCAAGATGTTAAGTTTATATCTAGTGATGTCAAACTAGAAGAAAGACATGTTCAACACACTAAAAATGGTACTAGAGTGTACTATGTTGCGTATTTCGTAGGAAGAGTTTTTAGATTTGACTTCAACAAAACATTCACTGGTAATTTACAAGTACTAGAATCTGGATCACCATATTCAAAAAGAAAATTTAATCGTGTGAAAATGGAGTCGGTAGACTTTAATAAGAAGTTTAGAATTTTCGCTGAAGAAGATATAACTGCATTTTATATTCTAACTCCAGATATTATGGAAAGAATATTTGATTTAGAAAAAAGAAATCCAGGTAGAATATCAATGTCTTTTCTAGGTGATCATCTTTATGTAGCGATTAATAACAATCATGACACTTTTGAACTACAAATGTTTAGAAAACTAGACGAGACAGTAATTGAAGAATTTAAACAAGATTTATTAGTTATTAAAGATTTTATTGTATCTTTAAAACTTAATAATAAACTATTTAAGAAAGATTAGGAGGATTTAAAATGTTTAGTATCATATTAAGTCAATTAGGTACCGGAGCTATTATCGGAATCGTAATTGGAGCATTAGTTTTAATTTTAGTATTTTGGTATATTGGAGTAATGAACCGTCTTAGACAACTTGAACTCAAAGTTGATGAAGCTGAATCAGGAATTGATGTAGCTTTAACAAAACGTTTCGATATGCTTACAAAAATGTTGCAAACAACAAAAGGTTATGCAAAACATGAAGCAGAAACACTTGAAAACGTTGTTAAATGGCGTAATGGTATACCTAAAGAAGCGAGTTTGAAAGATAAAGAAGAGTTCTTTAATCAATTAAATCAAGTTGCACAAGGCATCAACGTTGTTGTAGAAAAATATCCAGATTTAAAAGCAAATACAGTGTTTATGGAATTACAATCAGCTGTAGCTAATACTGAAGAACATCTACAAGCTGCTAGAAGACTTTATAATGCAAACGTAACATCTATTAACACAATCATCGTTACTTTCCCTCAAAGTATCGTGGCTAACATCATGAAGATGGATAAGAAACCTTATTTTGAAGCGGAAGAACAAAAACGCCAAGATGTAACTTTTGATTTTTAAAAAATTGTATGTTTTGAGTGTTATTTTTAAAATTTAGATATAAAAGTCAAGACAATTATGCCTTGGCTTTTTTATTTATAAAATAACAATAAAAACAATCAAATTATAGAAAAAACATCGATAATTATCGACTTTCACTTATCATAATACATTTTGTTATAATGACTTAAAAAAGGAGGTAATTATGAATCAACTAATTTTAGTTGGACGACTAGTGAGTGATCCAGAGCTTACAACACTAGAAAACGGAATGAAAGTATCCACTATTAATCTAGCTGTTAAAAGGGCATTCAAAAGTGGCGAATCAAATCAGTATGAAACAGATTTTTTTAAATGTACTTTATGGAGTGGAATCGCAGAAGCAACAGTAAGTTATTGTCGAAAAGGATATACTGTAGGTGTGAAAGCGAGAATACAACAGAAATATTTCGTTCAAAACGAAAAAAATGTTTTCTCATATCCGGAAATTATTGTTGAAAAAATTACATTTATTAGCAAGAGTCAAAGTGAAGAGGAATAAGCACCCATTAGAGCAGGCAAGATATCAACGATTTTAATTTCGTAGGTAGCTTGCCTCTCTTTTTTTATGATTTTGTAGTATAATAAGCCTAAAGGTGACCTTTATGAAAAGATTTATAATTCTAATTACAA
>JAQUZK010000134.1 GCA_028691335.1 Candidatus Izemoplasmatales bacterium | reverse complement strand
TAGAAAAAGCTTTTAAAGATTTAACCTTAGAATCTTTCGATACACCTTTTGGTGTTAGTGTTATGCAAGACTTTATGAATAGTAATAATCAAGTTTTGTATTTTGGCGCAGCTGATTTATTTTTACCTGATACTAGCTACTATAAAGACGAAACACAAAAAGCTCAATTGATTGGTTTGTTCACAATGACTACAAAACAATTATTAACATTATATGGTTTTTCTAGTGATGAAATTGATAAGTTGATTACTGAAGCTTTAGCTTTTGATGAACTTTTGGTACCGGTAACGAAATCTAGCGTTGAAAAAGCTGATTATGTTAAAATGTATAACCCTGTTAAAAAAGAAGAAATTCTTAAATTAACTAAGAATTTTGATCTAATGGGAAATATTGAATCCCTTGTTAATCAACCTGTAGATCAATTGATAGTTACTAATTTAGATTTTATTAATGCTTTCGATAAAATCATAACAGAGGATAATTTTGAATTAATTAAATCGTGGATGATCGTTTCAAGTGCACGTACATTCGCACCACAATTAACTGAAGAAATCAGAATTGCTGGTGGAGCTTATATGCGTGCCTTAATGGGAACTAAAGAAGCTCAAAATAAAGATAAGTTTGCTTTTTATCAAGCCTATAATCCATTTAGTCAAGTAGTTGGTTTATATTATGGAGAAACTTATTTTGGACCTGTCGCTAAAGAAGATGTTAGGACAATGGTTCATGAAATTATTGGGATCTATAAAGAGAGAATTTCTGATAACACTTGGTTAAATGAAAAAACTAAAGAAAAAGCAATCAAGAAATTATCAACATTAGGTGTTCATGTTGGATATCCTGATGAACTACCACCTTATTATGATAGTTTTGAAATAGAAAGCTATGAAGAAGGTTCAAATTTAGTTCAGGAAAAATTAAAGATGAATAGATTGATTAATCTTTATGATTTTAGTAAGTATAATAAAGAACCAAACAAAAATATTTGGGGTATGCCAGCTAGTATGGTTAATGCATATTATAGTCCTACTAATAATCAAATAGTTTTCCCAGCGGCTATATTGCAAGCACCTTATTATAGTTTGAAACAAACTGCATCAGAAAACTATGGAGGAATAGGCGCAGTTATGGCACATGAGATCTCCCATGCTTTTGATAATAATGGAGCTAAGTTCGACGAAACAGGATCTCTTAATAACTGGTGGACTGAAGAAGATTTAGAAGCTTTTAATAAAAAGGCTAAAGATATGATCGCGTTATTTGATGGAGTTGAAACGGGTTATGGCAAATGTAACTGAGAACTAACGGTTTCAGAAAACATCGCTGATAGTGGCGGATTAAGATGCGCCCTTGAAGCTAGTAAAAAGAATAACAATCATAGTCTTGATGATTTCTTTCAAAATTGGGCTAGAGTATGGCGTATAAAATCTTCAGATGAGTATAGCAAATTACTCCTTACTGTTGATGTTCATGGACCATCAATTTTAAGAGCGAATATGCAATTAAGTAATTTACCGGAGTTCCAAGAGTTTTATGGAATTAGTGATAAAGATAAGATGTATTTATCAAAAGGACAAATGGTTAGTATTTGGTAATCGAAGTTTAGTGTAGTTTAAAAAAATGGCACATTACCGGCAAAAAAGGTAATGTGCTTATATTTTTGTTAATGTATTTAGGAGGATTTTTAATTGAAGTATTATATAAATCAAAAAGTATTGAGTTTTCGAAATACGTTCTCGATTATGAATGCGAATCAACACCAGGTTTATGAAATTAAAGGCCGATTTTTCAGTTTAAGAAATCGTTTGGAAATGATTGATAATAGAGGGGTAATAGTGTTAACTGCACAAAAGAGATTATTTCGTTTCTTACCACATATCATATTTATAATTCACGTGATCAAGAGGTCGCTTTAGTAAAACAAAAATTTAGTTTTTCGACCTAAATTTGATCTTAGAATATCTTATAGGAATTATCAGGTAGATGGGAGCTTATTTGGACATAATTTTGGAATCTATGATGACAACTCTGATTTAGTAGCCTCGATTTCCAAAAAAATTATTTCTTGGGGTGATACCTATGAAATAATTGTTAATGATGAAGAGAAAATTGAGATATTGCTATTTGTGGTAATCATTATAGATCAAGTGGTTCATGAGAGAGATACCAGTGGAGTAAGTTTCGAAATAAACTAAAAATATACGGAGGACTTTAATGAAAAAAGTAATGTTTAGTATTAACGTGACAGATGATAAGAAAAATATTCAAACTGATGAAATTCCATTAATAACTAAAAGGTTAGAACAATGGCAAAAAGATGAGCTTGAAAGAGTCCGTGAAAACGCAGAGGAATTTAAGCAAAAAGTCTCAATGCCTATGGCTTTTAATATTGTCAAAATAATATTATCAATTCTAACTCTTATAATTGTGGTTTCACTAATTAGTTCTTTTAGCAATGGGACAACTTTCAAAGAAGCCTATGAAAACGCACCAGTGGTCTTCTACCTTTTGCCAGTTTCAGCGCTTGGTTGGGTTGGAATCATATTGTATGGAAAGAAAAGAGAAAAAGCGGTTCTAAAGACCGATGAAACAGAGAAAATGGAAAGATTGGTTAACGAAACTGTAAAACGTTCAAGGGAAGAATTTGGTATTCCAGAAGACGTATTAGAAATGGATATTTTAGCTTTTAAATATAAACTTAAAGATGATGAAATAAAGGTAGTATCAACTGGTATGATTTCTTTTGTTAATTTATCTATGGATGTTTTTGTTAATGAAAATAAATTATTAATGGCAAATATAGAACAATTAGTAGAAGTTGACTTAAATGATTTTGTTTCTATTGTAAGAATTGATAAAATCGCTTTAATTCCTCAATGGAATAAGAATATACCTAATAATGAAGAGCCATATAAAAAATTTAAATTAAAAGTTAATCAGTTTCAACAAGTATTTGTGAAACCATATTATATAGTTAAGTTTAATATTGGTGATGATGAGTATAATTTGTATGTTCCGGTTTATGAAATATCTAGGTTCATTAAATTGACTGGTATTGATTATAATGATGAGTTTATAGAATAAATAAATATATATGATTTTCAAAACATCAAAACAATAAAAATATGTATGAAAAGTACATATTTTTTTCTTTTTGATAATCACTTTTTGAAATGTGTGATACAATTATTCTCGTGATAAAAATGCTTGTAATTTTTAACTAATTATTTATTTGATAGAGGATTAAAATGAAGAATATATTTTCAAAACTAAAATGGTTTTTTAAGAAAGAATGGAAACGATATTTGGTAATGCTTGTTTTGTTAATAAGCATTTCTTTTATCGCTTTAGTGCCAGCGAAATTATTCGGTTTAGCTATAGATACTATAATATCTGGAAGATTAACACCTACTACTTTACTTAATCTAGTTATCGGTTTAGTTTCTATTCCTTTAGCTAGATATTTACTTTCAATGGTTTATAATTACATGATGAATTATGAGGGTCAAAAGTTAACATATGAATTGCGAAGTAATTATCTTGATCATCTTTTTTCTATGGATTCAAAATTTTTCGAAACATATAAAAAAGGTGATTTGATTTCTCGTGTTACGAATGATATGGATGCGATGACAGTCGCAGCTACATCATTGTTAGAGTCTTTGATATTTAATTTTACCAACATTGTGTTTGCGATATTGATTATGGGGTTTACTATTTCTTGGGAGTTGACTATCGTATCGATTTCTATTATGCCAATCGGTTTAACGGTATTAAATATTATTCGTTTTAAGAAGAGAAAGTATATCAAGAAACATCGAGAGATTTATGCGGAAATGACAGAGAAAGTGCTTGAATCTGTTGAGGGTATGAAGGTAATTCACGCTTATGTTCAAGAGGATCAAGACTTGTTGAAACAACATCAAGCTATTGAGAATGATATAGAGTCTTGGAGATATATTGTTAAGTTTGAAAACTGGTTTAATCCTTTGTTTGAAGTTATTTATGGTATAGCTTATATTTTGGCTTTTGCGTATGGAACTTATTTGATTATTAATCAAGCTATTAGTGTAGGTGAGCTAGTCACTTTTGTTTCTTATGTCGGTATGCTTTTGAATCCGATTATTTCAATGTCATCTGTTTTTTCTCAAATTAATAATGCGACTATTTCTGTTGATAGATATGATGAGATTATACAAGCAATACCTGAGGTTCATGATGAAACTTCTCCGATATCAATTATAGATTTTAATACAATTGATTTTAAGAATGTAACTTTTAAATATCCTTTTGATCGTAATCCTGTGATTAAAAATATCGATTTTGAAATTCACAAAGGAGAAACTGTTGGCGTTGTAGGTCCTACGGGTTCTGGGAAATCTACTTTAATACGTCAGTTATTAAGGGAATTTAATGTTACGGGAGGCGAAATATTTATTGATAATGTTCCTATTCATGAATATAAAATAGAAGATGTTAGAAACTTG
>JAQUZK010000133.1 GCA_028691335.1 Candidatus Izemoplasmatales bacterium | reverse complement strand
GGAGTATATTCTCTTATATTTTCTTCAGTTATAATAATTCCTGCCGCATGAGTTGATGTATGTCTACATAATCCGTTTAGTTTCTCTGCAATTCTTAATAGTCTATTTATTTCAGGATTATTCATATAATACTGATATTTTTTAGGAAACTGATTTTTAAACTCTTCAATTGAATTGCTTGTAGATGATATTTTACTAGTAATATCATCCACTATGGTACTAGGCATATCTAAAACTCTCGCTACATCCCTTACAGCTGATTTACCTTGGAATGTCCCAAACGTAATTATAGAAACAACTCTATCATATCCGTATTTTCGAGCAACATACTTTATAATTTGGTCTCTTTTATCATCTGGAAAATCCATATCAATATCCGGCATAGTAATTCTTTCAGGATTTAAAAACCTTTCAAAATAAAGATCAAATTCAATTGGATCCACATCCACAATACCCAAAACATAAGCTACTAAAGAACCAGCTGCAGAACCTCTACCTGGTCCAACTATTATTCCCTGCTTTTTTGCATATAAAACAAAATCCCAAACAATTAAGAAATAATCGTCATATCTCATTTCGTGTATAACGGATAATTCGTAATCTAAACGTTCTTTATATTCTAAATACCTATCTTCATATATTTTCTTTTGCTTTAATCTTCTAATAAGACCTTTATTTGTTAGTTCTTTTAATTTTTTTGAAGCAGTTGTTCCAACTAAATCATACTTAGGTAGATGCATTTCAGAAAAATTAATAATAACTTCACACGCAGTTATCAACTCTATCGAGTTCTTAACTGCATCTGGATAAGCACTATAAATTCTTTCTAAATCATCAATTTTTTTTAAGTATAGATCCTCTGAATCTGTTTGGAAAAAACCTTCAGAACTAGCTTCTTTTCTTAAAATTTCAGAAAGCACATCAGAAGCTTCTTTATCCTGTTTTTGAAGATACAATACATTATTAGTAATTACAGTTTTCCCAAACTTACTTAAAACAGGAGCTATTTTTAGTTCCGCTGTATAATCTCTCAAATCTAAGCCTAGATACATTCTATCTAAAAGAGAATCTGAAATCTCGTTAATAATCAAATGAGTTTTCATCTCATTATCATTATAGATGCTTTCAGCGAATTCATCTCTATCAGAAATTATAACACCGATTAAGCCAATAGAATTATCTTTAAGAAACGAACAATCAACCTTATCATTTCCATTACCAATATAAGAACTAATTACTAATAAGTTTTTATATCCTTCATTATTTTTTGCATATAAAATAATTGATTGCTCTTGAAAAGATAAGCCACTTAATTTTATTTGTAGTCCAATAATAGGTTTAATTTGATGTCTTAAACAAGCACGATAAAACTTTATAACGCCATACATATGATTTATATCGGCTAATCCTAAACTTCTATAACCAAAATAAGCTGCTTTTTCCACAGCTTCATCTATATTTATTAAACTTCCATTAAAAGAGTAAGAGCTTTGTAAATATAGGTTAAAATCAATCATTTTAGTCACCAAAAATATTATAACATACGAACAAACAAAATAATCATTTTTTCCTTAAAATTATAACCCCACCTAACAGTCCAAAAAACAAAAATATATATTTAAGGTAGCTTAAATAACTATCCTCTTCTACTTCATTGTCACTCTTTCCACTTATCACCTTGAACTCTATAGAATTATAAACTTCTCCATTAAATAAAAGTTCTAGTTTATATTGCCCTGGATCAGTTACTTTATAATTTCCACTAATTAATTCTCCGTTTAATCTAGCATTTCCAAATACATTAAAAGTTATATCTTGATAAACTCCTGCATCTTCTACCCCTTGAATACTAGGCAAAATTCTAAAGTGTAAATCTAATCTATAATCATTTATTCCTAAGAAAGTAATCTTATAATTTCCAGTTTCACATATATATTCAGAGCCATAATATTCATCGTTTAATAATATAGAAATCGCATTACTATAGAACTGAACAGGATTATAAAAATCAGTGTTATTTATGAAAACATCCAAAACCCCTTCTTGTCTAACCGAAATATCAGGAATTATCGTGAAAGTTTTTTCATACCGATATTCATTATCGCCTAATACTAATAAATGATAGTTACCAACATTGTAAATAGAATCTCCTATTTTATAAACTTCATTATTTAGATATAATTCACCATAAGAAAATATTTTAACAGTCCCTAAATAGAAACCAGAAACCATGTCCCCTTCTATAAGAACATCAGGCTCTACAATCACACTAAAACTATAACTATAATCACCATCAACGAGTTTAATCTTGTATATTCCAGGATATTTTATATTTATTTCCTCGACCATCTTACCATTAATATAAGCTTCACCTTGATATTGGTAGTGAAACTCCCCTATATGAACATTATTTACCGAAATATCATCAATCAACTCTAAATCACTATCATAATATTCTATTTCTTCATTAAACCTTAGAATCAAACAATTGTTATGATTATGATATATTTTGGGTTGATAATCAATTGACTTTTCAGTTAATAACTCTCCGTTTATATTATACTTGATTAACATAGTTTTTTGATAAATTGGTAAAGCATAATCTTTAGAGTCACTGAATACATCACAAACCATAACAAATTCTTTATCTGATACAATCGCTAAGTATTTTAAAAAATCATGCCCACCGCTGTCGTATATAACTTCATTAACTAAAATACTTTCTTCATATATCCTTATATACCCATCAAAATTATTATTCTCAATATTTCCGTATTCAATCGACCGCTCTTTATAAACATAAACCTCTTCACTGTCTTTAATAAACGTAGCTATAATCATTATAAACATCTTTAAAATATTTCTAAACATAAAAAAACCCCTTTTATAGATAATATTACCTAAAAAAGAGGTTATTTCTTTATATTTATTATAGTAAAGCTAAAGTATCTCTAGCAATCATTACTTCTTCGTTTGTAGGAATTACATAAACTTTTACTTTTGAATCATCTGCAGAAATAAGTCTTTCTACTCCACGACAATCATTTCTTTCATCATCAATTTTAACTCCCAAAGCTGTCAAACGATTACAAACATTTGCACGAGTTGTTTTAGCGTTTTCGCCAATTCCAGCGGTGAAAACTATTGCGTCAGCTCCGCCCATATAAACATAATAACTAGCTATATAGTCAGCTATTCTCTTAGCTTGAACTTCAATAGCTAATGAAGCGCGATGATTTCCTTCCTCAGCTGCAGCTACTAAATCTCTAGAATCCGATGACAATCCAGATACACCAATATATCCTGATTGTTTGTTTAAGTAATTAGTTATTTCTTTAGCAGACTTATTCTTTTTATTCATCATGTACTCAATAATTGCTGGATCGATATTACCAGATCTAGTCCCCATCGGAATACCTTCTAAAGGAGTAAAGCCCATTGATGTATCCACAGATTTACCTTGTTTTACCGCACAGAGTGAAGCTCCATTTCCGATATGTGCAACAACTACGTTTACTTCTTCTGGTTTTTTACCCATGATTTCCGCTACACGATGAGACACATACTTATGTGACGTTCCATGAAAGCCATACTTTCTTACCTTATATCTATCATACCAATCATATGGTAATGCATACAAATACGATTCTTCTGGCATAGTATGATGGAAAGCAGTATCAAATACTCCTACATGCTTTACATTAGGAAGAATTTCTTTAAAAGCTTTTATCCCAGTTAAATTTGGTCCTAAATGCAAAGGAGCTAAATCAATAATACTCTCTAAATATTCTACTTCTTTTTCTTCTAATACCAAAGATTCAGCTATTTCATCTCCACCATGTACAACTCTATGACCTACACCAGAGATTTCTTCGAAAGAACTAATTATTTTATGTTCCACTAATTTAGCAAGCAAAATATTAACAGCCTCTGCATGATTAGCTATATCGCTTGTTTCTTCAATTTTTTCTCCATTCACTTTAATTGCAAAAACAGAATTCTTCATTCCTATTCTCTCAACTATTCCACTTGTAATCAATTTTTCGCTAGGCATCTCCAATAATTGAAATTTCAAAGAAGAACTACCCGCATTAACCGCCATAATCTTATTCATTATTTTCCCTCACTCTATAAAATTCTATTTTTTCAAACCAATCATTCAATTGCTTGATAACTTTAATCATTTCTTCCTCATTACTAAACTCAGGAAGATCAGCTACTAAGAACTTTTCCGGCCTAACAAAGCTTTCACCAATTCTTTGTAAAATAAAAATACTTTTTTTAACATTCTTAAATATTGAATTAGGTAAGACAATCATTCCAAAAAAATGCCATCTATCCTTAACTTCATAGATAAAGTCTTTTAAATTGAAATTATCAAAAAAATCATTATCAATAACACTAATCATATACCCGCTATCCAAAATCAAGTCAAAAGAATGTTTAATAATTTTAAAAATTTCTTGATGGTCTATTCCAGAAAAATCAGTAACTATTAAATCAGATGAAAT
>JAQUZK010000132.1 GCA_028691335.1 Candidatus Izemoplasmatales bacterium | reverse complement strand
CCGAATGTTGTGGATGAATTAGAACTAGCTACTAAAAATCTTGAAGATATTTATGATAAACTAAACGCATTAACTTCTTCGAAGAAGCTGTCTGAAGCAGCTTCAATGATTAAAATAGCTATTAGAAATTTAAAAATATTATCTGAAGAGCCTAATGAAATACCTAAGAATATAAATTTGCTTTCTACATCACAAGAGTCAATTGCCTCTACACTTAGAAGCGCAGTATCACTTCTTTTGAATAGTCCTTTAGATTTAGATAAATTTTATATTCATACTGAGGTTAAACTAGAAAATGCTAATGGAAATTTTTTTGAATCTCTATGGGTTAGTATTAAAAGATTCTTTTTGTCATTCTTTGACGAAAGATATCAAGTGAATCCGGATGATGATGAGCTTGTTGTATGGGTCAATCGTTCTAAACAATACACAGATTTGATGCAAAAAATGGCAGATGATGGATTTACAAAGAATACTGGTGTAAAAGTACAAATTTCTGTTATGGCATCAGAGGGTAAACTAATATTGGCTAATTCTGCTGGGACAAACCCTGATGTCGCTATGGGGATTGCATCTTGGTTGCCTTATGATTTAGGAATAAGAGGAGCGATTCTTGATTTAACTGAGTTTATAGATGATGAGGATTTTTCCACAGTTTTGAATCAGTATTATAATCAAGCGTTAATTCCATTGATGTATGATGATGGTCTTTACGGTTTGCCAGATACAGAGAATTTTTATGTTTTGTACTATAGACATGATATTTTAGATGCACTTAATATTCAAGTGCCAAATACTTGGGACGATGTTAAAGAAATTATGCCTGTTTTAAAGCGTTATGGTATGAATTTTTATTTACCTTTATCTAGTGCCACATCTTTAAAATCATTTGATTCAACTTTACCTTTCTTATTTCAATTTGGATCTAGTGTGTATGATAGAAGCGGCTTTAATGTTGATTTGGAAAACACTGAAGCTATTAATGCTTTAGAGGTTATGACGGAACTATACACAATTTATTCAATAGACACAACGGTTACTTCTTTTTATAATGATTTCAGATTGGGATTATCACCAATTGGAATAGGTGATTTTGGTATGTATACAACACTTTTGAACGCGGCGAATGATATTAAAGGTTTGTGGTCAATCGCACTTTTACCAGGTGTTGAAAATGAAAATAAAGAAATTGATAGATCAGCTCCAGGGGCATTAACTTCTAATATGATTTTTAAAAATACAGATAAAAAAACTGAGTCTTGGGAGTTTTTGAAGTGGTGGTCAAGTACTGAAACGCAAGTAAGATTCCAAGACTTACTACTATCAACTTTAGGCCCAGAGTATTTATGGAATTCAGGAAATGTAGATGCTTTTTCAGCTCTTAACATAAATCAAGATGACTTGAATATAATTTTAGAGCAATGGACTCATTTGAAAGAGTTGCCTAAAGTTCCAGGATCTTATCAAGTAGAACTAGAAATATCGAATATTTGGAACGCTGTTGTTTTAAATAGAGAAAATATGAGAGTTCTACTTAATGACGCTATTATTAGAATGAACAATGAAATACATCGTAAGATGGCAGAATTTTCTTATATGGATAAGGAAGGAAATATATTAAAAGAATATAGTCTTGCGGAAGAATCGATTATTGTCCAGTGGAAGGCAAGTGATGAAGATGAGTAAAACCAAGCTTTTAAAGTCTTCTTCTCAAATTAAACAACAAAGAATTGCTTATGGATTTGTTTTTCCGTATGTTTTGATGTTCTCTATTTTCATCGTGATTCCCGTTATTGTAGCGATATTCCTCTCTTTTACTTATTTTGATACTGTGAGAGCACCGTCATGGGTTGGTTTTGAGAACTATATCTATCTATTTACTAGTGATGAGATATTTATGCAAAAGGTACTGGCTAACACATTGAAGTATGCAATTATTGTTGGCCCGGGCAGTTATATTCTATCATTTTTATTAGCTTGGGTTTTGTCTCAACTAACACCAAAACTTAGGACTGCTTTAGCTTTAATCATTTATTCGCCTTCCTTAACGGGAGGAGTCACGATGGCTGTGTTATGGAGAATTATTTTTGCTGGAGATAGTTCTGGATATTTAAACTCTGTTTTATTACAACTTGGCTTGATTGTAGAACCAATTGTCTTCTTGCAGTCACAGGAATTTTTATTATTGATTATGATAATAGTCACTTTATGGTCGTCAATGGGAGTAGGATTTTTGGCTATGATGGCAGGGATTTTGAATGTTAATCAAGAAATGTATGAAGCAGGATATATTGATGGTATTAATAATAAATTTCAAGAGATTATTTATATTACGATTCCTTCAATAAAACCACAGATGTTATTTGGAGCTGTTATGGCGATTGTAGGAACATTTGCTTCTGCGGGAATTGGTGTGGCGTTGTCGGGTTCAAATCCAACCCCACAATATTCTGGACAATTAATTGTAAATCACATTGAGTACTACGGCTTTTTTAAATATGAGATGGGTTATGCCGCAGCACTCTCTGTCATTTTATTATTGTTTGTTTACGTTGTTAGTAGATTTGCTTTTAAACTTTTTGGGAGTAAGGACTAATGGCTAGATCAAAATTCTTAGGAACCAAAATTAACCCATCTAGGTTCCATAAAAGTCAAATTAAGTATTTAGTTATTTTATCGCCTATCGTTTTATTTATGGCTTTACCATTAATATACATCTTTAATGTTGCTTTTAAACCTTTAGAAGAGTTGTTTTATTATCCTCCTAGATTTTTTGCTCTAAGATTTACTATGAGTAATTTTGTTAGATTATTTTCTGTAACTGGATCTTCAGGTATTCCTATGAGTCGTTATCTATTTAATTCTCTAATCGTTACAGCTTTAGTGTTGTTTTTCTCGGTGTTGATTTCAACCATGGCAGGATATGCACTATCAAAACTTCATTTTAAAGGCAAAAAAATAATGAATGAAATTAATACAATTGCGTTAATGTTTGTTGGAATAGCTGTCATGATACCTCGATATTTAATAGTTGAACAATTAGGTTTAATAGATAACTTTTTTGTTCATGTATTACCTTATTTAGCTGTTCCGGTTGGTTTGTTTTTGGTTAAACAATTTATTGATCAAATACCAGACGAGTTATTAGATGCCGCTAGAATAGATGGGGCTAATGAACTTCAAATATACACTAAAATTATATTGCCACTAATTAAACCTGCTATTGCTACAATAGTAATATTGTCATTTCAATCTGTATGGAATAGTGCTGACACATCAACTGTTTATATAAATAACGATAATTTAAAGACTTTTGCATTCTATATGAACACCTTAACTTCTGGAACAAACGGGGTAGACGGGCAAGGGATGGCCGCTGCTGCTTCGTTAATTATGTTTGTGCCTAACTTTGTAATTTTCTTGGTAATGCAAAGTAAAGTTATGGATACCATGGCTCATTCAGGGATTAAGTAGGTGATTTAATATGAAGAAAATACTAATCATTATACTCACAAGCCTAATTATCTTACTGACTTTTTACATTCCAACTGTCAAGGCTGAAAATAGTTTTTATGAAAATGAATATCCGTATGAAACCTATACTGTCGATTATGAAGGCAATCTAACTTTCACACAAACAGCTTATACACCTGTTGGAGTACTAAACCGAAACATAAGTTTGACGAATCCTGAAGATATTTATATAAAAAATGATTTAGTTTACGTAGCTGATACTGGTAACTCAAGAATTGTGGTTATCGATTATAGTGGTAATTTGGTTAGAGAAATAGGCGTTGGGGTTCTTTCTCAACCAACTGGAGTTTTTGTTTCTGAAGAAGACTTTATTTATATTGCGGATAAAAGTAATAGATTAGTCTATAAATATGATCTTTTTGGTGTTTTAATTAAAACTTTTGAGCGACCAAGTGAACCTTTATTTGGTGAAAAATCACCATATGTTCCAATAAAAGTAGTAGTTGGAAGTGGTGAAAATATCTATGTTATTGGCGATGGTTCGACCAGTGGTGTAATTCAGTTAAACTATGATGGTTCGTTTTTAGGATATTTTGGGGTTAATCTTTCAGATAAATCTTTAATTGAAAGGATAGCTGAAGTATTTGTTAAACCAGGAGTCTATGCTTCTAATATTCCGCCATCTCCAACAAATATTACAATAAATAATAAGTCTTTAGTATATACTGCAACTCCTAATACAGTAGAAGCTTTAAAAATGCTTGATGTTAATGGTAATAATATTTTAACAACAACAAACTACAACGAAGAACAAAACATCGTTGATATAAGTGTGAATTCTTTAGGATATGTTTATGCGATTTATGATGATGGATTAATTGTTGAATATGATCCTAATGGTAACCTCTTATTTGCTTTTGATGTTGTAAAAAGTACTTCTAATGTCTTAGGTTTAATTCAAACACCTACAGGGATACAAATTGATGATTATCAAAATATTTTTGTATTAGATAAAGGGCGTTCTGAAATAAGAACTTAT
>JAQUZK010000003.1 GCA_028691335.1 Candidatus Izemoplasmatales bacterium | reverse complement strand
ATGTAAAGCAAAGATTTCTTTGTAATTGATGGTAAAATACTACTAGAGTCTGGTGTCACAAAAACATTGTCTTTTGTTATACCAAAAAAGTTAGCTGCACCAACTTCATCAATTTTGGTGTGAGTTAATGGATCTAAATAAATACAATCAGCATATCCTGCTTCTTGAGCTTCTTCATGACTCATTAAACTAGCTGCGTAATTTCCACCAACTTTAACCTGCCCCGTACCGTTTGGAGCGGCTCTATCTTTATCTGTAACAATGAAGTTAACAGGAGCTAATCCACTTTTAAAATAACTTCCAACTGGTGAAGCTAAAACTCCAAAGATATATTCTGGAGCCGGTCTAACACCTAAATTTCTACCTACACCTATCATGTATGGTCTTAAATATAAAGAAGCACCATATCCATAAGGTGGAATTAAATCTTCATTTGCTAAAACAACTTTTTTAATCGCGTCTATAAACTTTTCTTCTGAAACCTTAGGCATTAAGATTCTCTCACATGAACTTTGAAGTCTTTTTGCGTTTTCATCCATTCTAAAAATTTGAATTTTACCATCTTTACGTCTATAAGCTTTTAAGCCTTCAAAAGCTTCTTGCCCATAATGTAATGCCGTCGAAAAAGCGGAAATAGTAATTGTATCTTCTTTTTGTAAAGTCCCCTCATCCCACTTACCATCTTTGTAATAAGATATGTAATTAGCGTGAACTTCTCTAACTTTAAAACCTAAATTTTTGTAATCAATATCAGTCAAAATTTACCTCCAATTTATAATTAAGACATCACTAATATTATAAACGATGTAAGCCCTTTCTTCAACCCTAAAAAAATCTTATTTTTTTAGGGTTGAAGAAATAAAGATTTTTTTAATTTTTTTCTCTTTAAATATCTTAGAATTTAGATTTGACAATAAATTTATCAAATATATATAATGTTTGAGGTAAAAACAATAGCACGAATATCATCGAAGTGAAAGCTCCTATAGCTATTAACAATCCTATTTGAGCAATCGATGTAATTGATGAAATGAAAAATATAACTAACCCAGCCACAATAAACAATAAAGCAGATGTGATAATAGAAGGGGCCGCTTGTAAAGAAGCTTTTTTTATACTCTCATTTTTATCATGAGTTTCTCTTTCTTCCATATATCTTTTTGAAAATAATATTGCATAATCGATAGTCGCTCCTAGTAAAATTGTAGTAACTATTAAATAAGCTAAAAATACCAAGTCTTGATCAAAGAAATTTATCAAACTCATCGATACGAAAACTGCAATTTCTATAATCGCAATCAGGATAAATGGAATTAATAAGTTTTTAAAACTAAAAAATATTATTAAAATAACTAAGGCTATAGCTACTAATAGAACGATAGTGAAATCATGGACTATAATATCTTTCATGTAGTAACTGACTGTAGTTTCACCTAAAACATGTTTGCTAGAAAACTGAGAGTCATCTACTAAATCTTTTATGATTTCATATTGAGAGAAACTCTTTTCTGATTCTACCTCTCCTTTTACTTTAACATTAAACAAAGCATAGTCATCAGAATAAAAAGATTCAGTGACTTGGGATAGAACCATTGGATCTGAGATTACAGATTTGTAATATATCCCCGCATCTACATTTTCAACAAAATCTAGGCTTATTAAGTCTTGATATAGTTTTCCTTCTAACAAATCATTTTTACTTGTTAATATTACATAATTATTATTTTCACCAAATTCATCATTTATAAATTCACTTTCCTCATAATAACTAGTTCCTTTGGATCCAGAAAAACTTGTTACGCCATAAGTGAAATCATTTTGTGTCTGTAAATAGACTAATGGCGCTATAACAATCAATATTATTCCTAGAAAAATATATCGATACTTTTTCCATCTTTCAGAAAGTCTCGCAAATAAAGTGAAATCAATAATTTTTGTTTTTCTCTTGGTTTTATCAATTAGTTTAGCAAAAATCTTTAACAATATAGGTATTAATACTATAGTGCTAATAAGACTAATAAAAATGGCTTTTGTAAATACAAGACCTATATCCCACCCAATTTGAAAACGCATTATTATCAAAGCTAAGAAACTTGCGCCTGTAGTGAGTGCAGAGGCTATAACTGGACGTTTTGTTTTCTTAGTCGCCTCTTTAATCGAGTCATCAACACTTAACCCTAGACTACGATTATCATGATAAGAATTTATCATAAATATTATGTAATCAAGCGATATCGCCAGTTGTAATGCAATCGCCATGCTTTGAGTGATATATGATATATCTGGAAAGATTACATTAGTACCTAAATTGATAATTATTGAAATTCCGGCGACGATACCAAAAATTAAGATATCAAAAACAGATTTGCTTAATAAAAGTAAAATCAAAAAGATAATCGGAATAATAATCAATGTGATAGTTGTAGTTTCGCTAGAAATAGTGTTTTTCGTAAATATAGTGCTAACAGCTTCACCTTTCATGCTGTAATCATAGTTATTATCTGATAGATATGTTTTGATATCATTCAAGGCTTCTTCAACTTCTTTTGAAGAGCTCTCTTGAGAAAATATCACTTGATATAATGTATGTGAATCGCTAATATAATCATGATAATTTGACTCAATTTCTGTTTTGTAAGGTTCGGGCATATAAGAAGCCAATTGATATATCGCCTCTGTTGATGAATATCCTTGCATTATCAGTGCGGAATAGGCAGTATCAAGAGTAGCTTGTTCTGAAGTAGTTAGTTGATTTCTGATAATACTATAGGTAAGTTCGTTAAGAATATCATCCGCAAAAATAACTGTTTTTACTGTTTGAATGTCTTGAATTTTTGATTTCACTAACAGTGCTGAATCATAGTCACTCTCATCTATAGCAATATACGCTGTAGATGAGACTCCGAAGTTTTCCTTGTATACTTTCAAACTTTCAGATATTTCTGAATCATCAGGTAAATATTTCTGTAAATCATAGTTAGTTTTTACTTGTGTAATTAAAATTCCACTTACTATCGCTAAAATTAAAAAAACACATAAAATAACTTTGTTTTTCATGCTTTCACCCCTTATTTTTAAGATTATCTATCTTAAAAATAAACTATAATTGTGATGGTTAAGTGGCATTTAAATGAAAAGTGAATGAACTTTTTTTAAGCTCATTCACTAATTAAAACTACTTTACCACTTAAACCATCTACCACTAAATAATCTGATGGCTTAATTTTCTCAAAATCTTGGGTTAATCCAATAACTACTGGTATATTTTTTGACCTTGCAATAATTACTCCATGAGAAAACAAAGAACCTTTTTTTACAATTACACCTTTTAGATAATCTAAAGGATAATCGTAAATTGTTGTAGGCATCAAATCTTCACAAACTAAAATAAAATTCTTATTAATAGATTTATATGTAGATTGCTTATTTATTTGTTTTAATAGTCTTTCAAAGACCTCTTCTATATCTAATGCTTTTGAACGAAATATCTCATTTTCCATTACTTCAAACTTTTCTTTGTAAAACTGTTGAAGTTTTTTTATCGTCTGAAACAACTCTTCATTTAAATCTAGTTCTTCTAACAGTTTTTTCTCAACTTCGGGATCTTGAAGTAAAAGTTGATGCGTATAATAGATATCTCTTGTTTCTGAATCTTTACAAAGTTCCATTAAACTAATTATCTCATCGACAGCTAAATCTCTGGCTTCGAAGAAGAGTTCTTTCGCTTGTTCTCCAAAATACTTAGTGTGAGACTTAAGATGGGCTTTTTTATGAATAATAGCTACACCACTACCTTTACCCTCAGTAGCGCCAATCCCTTGAAAGCTTAACATAATTAACCTCCATCACTTACTTTTCACTTCTAACTATATTTTACCACAAGAAAAAATAAAATGTATTTATCATGTAAAAATAACGTTATAATTCTAAGTTTGTAGTATAATATGTAATGGTAAATAACATAGAATTCGAGGTATTAATAATGTACACAAGAGAACAAGTTAAAAAAATCAAAGTTGGTGATCTATTTATAGGAGGCGATAATTATGTAATTATTCAATCAATGACCAATACTAAAACAAAGGATGTTCAATCAACAGTTGAACAAATATTAAGACTTGAAAATGCCGGATGTCAAGTTGTTCGTGTCGCTGTTTTGGATGAAGAAGACGCAATAAAAATTAAAGAAATCAAATCCCTTATTCATATCCCACTAGTAGCCGATATACATTTTGATTATCGTTTAGCTTTAAAAGCTTTAGAATCTGGAGCGGATAAAATTAGAATTAATCCAGGTAATATAGGTGATGATGATAAAATTAAGCTTGTTGTAGATGCTTGTAATGAAAAAAATGTTCCAATTAGAATTGGAATTAACTCAGGTTCAATCGAAAAACATATTTTAGAAAAATACCATAAACCTTCTCCCGAAGCTATGGTAGCTTCAGCTAAATATCATGTTTCACTTCTAGAAAAATTTGGGTTTACAAACATTATTATTTCTATCAAGTCATCAAATGTTAGTGATACTATTAAAGCCAATCTCTTAGCAGCTGAAATCTTCCCTTATCCTTTGCACTTAGGTGTAACTGAAGCTGGAACTAGTTTTAGTGGCACTATTGCTTCTTCAATCGGATTGGGAACTCTTCTTTATAATGGAGTAGGTTCAACAATCAGAGTGTCTCTAACTGCTGATCCAGTAGAGGAAATTAGGGTCGCTAAAGAAATTCTAGCTAATTTTAAACTATTTAAGAAACCAAAACTAGTATCATGTCCTACTTGCGGAAGAATACAATATAATATGATTCCCATAGTTATGGAAATAGAAAAATTTCTTGAAAATATTAATAAAGAATTAACTGTCGCAATAATGGGTTGTGTAGTTAACGGACCCGGCGAGGCTAAAGAAGCCAATATCGCTGTAGCTGGGGGGAAAAACGAAGCCTTACTATTTATTGATGGAGTTAAAGTAAAGAAAGTAAAACAAGAAGATTTGGTAGAAACTTTAAAACAATTAATAATTGAATATTAAACATTTAATATTAAAAAATATTAGCGTTCAAGATTTTTCTTGAACGCTACTTTTTATAAGATTATCGCAAATACATATACGATATATTTTAATACATTATTATCATAGAACCATTTCGAAATTCTAAACTTATCAGTTTCCAGTTGCATATCAACCATTAAGAACTCACCCATAAAATCATTTATTGCGGGGACAGAAATAATCAATCCTAAAACAAATAACAATACATATATCAATACTAAAGCTTTAAATAAACCAAATATAGCTCCTAAAACTTTATCTACTTGTTTAATAACAGGAATTGAAGTAACCATCTTAGCTAACATTTTCAATAATAAAAATATCAACATTGAACCAAAAAACAATGAAATAAAAGCAATAATGAGTAAAATTAATGATGTTAACATCGGACTTATTGCATCGACTATTGATTGCATAGTTTCTTGAGTATTAACTGATTCAACTATCCAATCTATTACAAACTTAGGCATTGCTAAACCTTCAAAGGCTTGTCTGATTCCTTCTTCTGTTGCGTCTGTTGTCGCACCGGCATTTAAATGTTCAATTAAATAAGCCTCTACTTTTAAATAAATATCAGCTCCGAACCATTTATCAAGAACTCCTGAAAAAGGTTTAGCAAGCAGCAAGGAAGCAATCAAACCAAATAAACTAGAGGCAAGCTTAATAATCTTAAGTAAAAATCCACTTTTCCATCCAAGGATTGTTAGCCCGATAATAAGTAGGATAATTAATACATCAAGAAGACCGAATAAGTTCAAAACATTCATATGGTTAACCTCTATTATTTATATATTCTAAGTAATCCTTGTAAGAGAAAATCATCATTTTAGCTGCGAAAACTTCATCAGTTCTTCTAATCGGTGTTTTCGTAGGCGCTTGTTTTAATATTTCTGGGTGTTCTTTTGCTTCAATAGCTATTTTATGCATAACATTGATAAATTCATCTATTGTTTCTTTTGTTTCTGTTTCAGTAGGCTCAATCATAATAGCTTGAGGGAATAACAATGGGAAATATATCGTTGGAGCGTGCATTCCGTAATCCAATAATCTCTTAGCTATATCCAATGTCTTAACATCAGTATCTTTGTTATTTAAACCATTAAAAACTACTTCATGCATACAATATCCAGGTATTGGTAAATCATAGGCAGTTTTCAATGCTTTTGATATATAGTTTGCATTCAGTGTAGCATATCTACCCACCATTTTCAGATTTTCTTTTCCTAGAGTTCTAATATATGTGTAAGCTCTTAGAGCTACTAGATAGTTACCAAAATATGCGGAGATTTGGCCTAAAGCTTCTCCTGAATTTTCAACATAGAAATAATCATCTAATTTTTTAACTCTAGGATTAGGTAAGTATTTTGATAATATTTCTGTTACACCAACAGGGCCAGAACCTGGTCCTCCGCCTCCATGAGGTGTTGAAAATGTTTTATGTAGGTTTATGTGCATAACATCAAACCCCATATCTCCAGGTCTTACTTTTCCAAGCAATGCATTTAGGTTAGCACCATCATAATACATTAAACCACCTGCATCATGTACTAGTTTAGTAATTTCGCAAATATCATTTTCAAAGATACCTAAGGTATTTGGATTAGTTAACATCATTCCAGCTATATCATCTGATAAAACTGCTTTTAGACTTTCTAAATCTACACGCCCTTTATCATTTGATTTAATTTCAATAACTTCCATTCCGCAGACTACTGTCGAAGCTGGATTTGTTCCATGAGCTGAATCGGGAATAATGATTTTGTTTCTTTTAAAATCACCACGATCTTGATGGTAAGCTTTTATTACCATCAAACCAACTAACTCTCCATGAGCTCCTGCGAAAGGATTTAAAGAAAACTCATATAAACCAGATATTTCAGACAAGTATTTTTGTAAGTTATAGTAAACTTCTAAAGCTCCTTGAACTGTAGATATAGGTTGGAGTGGATGCAAATTTCTAAAAGCTTTATTAGAAGCCATTTCTTCATTTATTTTAGGATTATACTTCATCGTACAAGAACCCAATGGATAGAATCCATTCTCAACTCCAAAGTTTTTATTAGATATATTAGTGAAATGTCTTAAAACATCAAGTTCAGAAACTTCTGGTAATAATAGTTCAGATTTTCTTTTTAAGTTATCATTCAAATCATCTATATTATAGTTATTAAAACTACTTCTTGGTAGAGAATAACCTACTCTGCCTTCGTTAGACAACTCAAATATCATTTTATTGTAGTTAATCATGATAATCCCTCCAATACTTTTACGAGATTATCAATCTCATTTTTAGTTCTTTTTTCTGTAACTGAAAAGTTGACTAAACCTTCATACTTTTCACCAAAAATATCTAAGTTAACTCCACCAAAAATACCATTTTCTAACAATGCTGTCTGCATAGTATCTTTAGAGATATTCGTCAACAAAGTAAATTCCTTTAAGAAGGGTTTGTTAAATGGATCACTAAACTTACCAGTTTTAATTAATTGATCATATAAATAGTGAGCTCCTTGATATGATAGATTATTTACCTCTTTTAATCCATTTCTGCCCATTAATGAAAGATAAATAGTAACATAAAGCGCCATTAAAGATTGGTTAGAACAAATATTACTATTAGCTTTACTTCTACGAATATGTTGTTCGCGAGCTTGTAAAGTTAACACAAAAGCTCTACGGCCTTCTAAATCGTGAGTGTAACCACAAATTCTTCCAGGCATTTTTCGTACATATGCTTTTTCAGTAGCTAAATAACCTAAAGTAGGTCCACCAAAAGCTGTTGGCATACCTAAAGATTGACAATCTCCACAAGCAATATCTGCCCCATCTTCTTTAGGTGATTTCAAAACACCTAAAGTAGAAATATCAGCGCTAATTATAAACATAGATTTGTTAGTTTTAATCAGCTCTGAAAAGTTAGAATAATCTTCAATAATCCCGTAAAAATTAGGATTTTGAACAATAACTCCAGCTATATCTTTATCTAATTTTTGTTTCAAATCTTCTATATCTATTTCACCCTGATTTTCATTAATAAAATCATATTCAATTCCTTTAAAATTAAGGTACGTTTTAATCGTATTAATAGTATTTGGATTCAAGGTAGATGATATAAGCATTTTATTTCTTCTTGTAACTCCACAAGCCATAAAACAAGCCTCTGCAGCTGAAGTGGCTCCATCATACATTGATGCATTGGATACTTCAAGTCCGGTTAAAGTCTGAATCATTGATTGATATTCAAAAATGTATTGTAGAGTGCCTTGTGATATTTCTGGTTGATAAGGAGTATAAGAAGTCATAAATTCCTGTCTTGATGTTATAGCATCAATAACAGCTGGTTGATAATGGTCGTAAATCCCTAAACCGGAAAACAGAGTTAACTCTTGATTTTTTTTGCTTAATTCCGCAAAATGATTTCTTAACTCAGTTTCAGATAAATAGCTAGGAACGTCGTAGTCACTGTTAAAAATGACGCTTTCAGGTACATCTTTAAATAATTCATCAATAGATGAAATATTTAAAGTTTTAAGCATTGATTCAACGTCAGCCTTTGTGTGGGGAAAATATTTAAACAATTATTTCACCTTCTATTTAATAAATTCAGCGTATTCTTCAGAATTTAATAAGTTACCTAATTCATCAGGATTTTCTAACTTTACCTTTAACAACCAGTTTTCATACGGATCTTTGTTTAAAAGTTCAGGTTCACCAACTAATTCTTCATTTACTTCAAGAATTTCTCCTGTAACTGGAGCGATTAAATCTGAAGCCGCTTTAACAGATTCTACAGCACCAAATTCATCTTCTTGACTAATAGTATTTCCAACTTCTGGAAGATCTACGAATACTACATCTCCTAGTTCTGATTGCGCGAAATCTGTTATGCCAATTAAAACTACATCATCTTCTAACGGTTTTACCCATTCATGACTTTTTGAATAATAAAGTCCTTCTACTAATTTGCTCATATTAAGCCCCTTTCGTTTTATTGTATTTTTTTTCTAAGAATTTTTTATCCCTGATGAAACCAGGAATCATTCTGTTTCTAACTTTAACAAAAATCTCAGTGTTCTTCTTGGTGTGCGGTCTATTTATCATCGCCATAGCTATCGGCTTTTCAAGCGAAACGCTTAAATAACCCGTTGTTATATGTCCAATTAATTGATTGTCTTTATAAACTTCATATCCTTCTCTGGGAATTGATCTCTCAGTTAACTCAAGACCCACTACTCTTCTTGAAATATTTTCTTCTTGATCTAGAAGTGCTTTCTTACCAATAAAGTTATAATCACTATCCAACTTAACGAAAAACTTTAAGCCTGCTTCTAAAGGTGTGATTTTATCAGATATCTCATGTCCATAAAGAGGTAATGCGGCTTCAAATCTAAGTGTATCTCTTGCGCCTAACCCACATGGAACCACATGATATTCAATCAACACATCCCAGATTTCTCTTATAGCTTCAGCACTAGCATATATTTCAAATCCGTCTTCACCTGTATAGCCAGTTCTTGATATAAGTAAATGATGATTTTTAAAATCATAATTTGCGAAATAGAAAAAACCTAAATTACTTAAATCAATATTTAAAGCCATTAAAAGAGTCTTCTCTGCCTCCGGCCCTTGTACAGCTATTTCTTGATAATCTTCACTAGCATTTTGAATCAACACATCAAACTTGTCGCTATTTTCAACTATCCAATTATAGTCTTTAGCAACATTAGAAGCATTTACTACGAGAAGAAAATATTCGTTGTTTAGTTTATAAACCAACAAATCATCTACGATTGTTCCATTTTCATAAAGCATCATTCCGTAAGCTACTTGTCCAAAATCTAATGTTTCAACTTTGTTTGTAAAAATACTTTCAACAAAAGCCATTGCATCTTTACCTTTAACAATAATTTCACCCATATGACTAACATCAAACATTCCGACATTGTTTCTTACAGCAAGATGTTCTTCTTTAATTCCAGTGTACACAATTGGCATTTCATAGCCAGCAAAACCTTCCATCTTCGCGCCTAATTGTATGTGTTTATCATAAAGGCATGTTTTACTTAAATTTTCCATATTCCACCTCAAAATCATTATAACACAAATTTATTCTTTAGAATAAAATTTGTAAAAAATCTTCAGCTGTTAAATTATAGATATACTTATGAATATCTACCGAACTTAAAACTAACTCAAAATCCTCTTTTTCGAACTCAATACCCTTAAACTTCTGTAAAAACTCATCTTGATCTCCAATCAAGAAATAATCACCTAACATATCTATTTTTTTAACTATATTATTTTTAAGTTCAAGTGAAACTTCAATAACACCCGCTTCGGTCTTTTTCTTCTTTTTAATAGTATAATTTGGGTTCTTACCATAAATGAAATCATCAGTTAAATAAGACTCTTCAATTCTTTCTATCTTTAGAATATCATTAGAATCTAAAGTTATTTCTTCATCACAAATATTCTTTTTGATGAATTCTTTAAAATCTTCAATAGTAATATCTAAATGATCTTTAATATTAGTTACTCTTTTTCTAACTGAATCAATCCCTCTAGATATCAATTTTTCGTTATCAGGAGTAATAGCTTTTACCATAACACTTATATCAGTATTATAAAGCATAGTTCCGTGAACAATAGACTTAGAATCCACTTGATAAAAAGCATTTCCAGAAACTTTATGTTCTTCAATTAAAATATCGTTTCTACCAGATACTTCAGCTTTTAATCCTAGTTTCTTAAGAACATCCGCAACTCTATTTAAATAAGTAGTAAAGACAAAATCTTTATTAAAATTCGGGGTGATAAACGAAAACATAATATTAGAATAGTCAGCATAGACACATCCTCCACCAGATTTTCTTCTATAAAACTCAATATTATTATCTCTTACGTACTTCATGTTTACTTCGTTTTCAATAAGTTGGTTTCTACCAAATATTACTGTTGGTTTAACTTGCCACATAAAAAAATACTCATCAGCTGGATAATTCCTAGCAATAAATTCTTCAGTAGCTAAATAAAAACTCAGTCTTCTTGTTTCTAAGTTTTGGTAATTTACATATTTCATTTAAATCTCTCCTTGTACATTAAAAAGAGAGAATCTAATCTCTCTCTATAAATTCTTTAATCCTTTTAGCCTCTAAATCAGCTAAGAACTCTGTAAACGGCTCAATTTTTTTGTTAATTTTGTATTCATCAATATTCTTGAAATAATCATCTCTTTGATTTTTGGTGATTGATATAGGTAGATAACCTTCTAACTCAAGTTGATAGTTTAGCAAGAGTCTAGCAAGTCTACCATTAGCATCCATAAAAGGATATATTTTAAGTAATTGTAAATGAGCGAAAGCTGCTTTTTCTAATCCCTTTAATTCAGGATTTTTTAAATCAGAAAAGTATTGATCCATTTTCTTAAAAATCTTTAAATAAGTAGGTGGTACATGTTTAGCCCCCAAGATAAACAAATCTCTTGTGCGATAAACTCCACCGGTAATAATGCCATCAACTAGCATTTGGTGTAAGTCTTTTACAATAGTTTCATCTAACTCAACTCGTTTATCAACCAGACGGTGAACCCTGTTAATAGCGTGATAATTGTTAATTATCTCTTGTCTTCTATTTTGTTTTTTATCTGGAAATTCACGAGAATGATCTTCCAACAAGAAACAAACATCCTCATAAGTAAAGTCATCGTTATCAAACGTAGTTGATTCATAAATGAACTTTTTATCAAACTCCTCGCAAATTTCTCGCAGCACTTCTTTACTCATAGTTTTTTTCTTGTTGTCAAGTAACTCTTTAAGCGCTTCTACCTCTTCTAATTTCATATTTATCACCTCACTTAAATCATATCACAGAAAGCCCTTTCCTTCAATTGCTTTGATTAAAAAATAAAGAAAAAAATATACATAATTGAATAACAACTAAAATCTTCGTTTTCATCAGAAAAAAAACCAAGAGATTTTCTCTCTTGGCTTAACTTTAATTTCCGTAATTACTGTGAGCGGTTTTAACTATATTATAGATTACTTCTTTTGGTATATCTCCATAATTATTTGCTTTGAACCATAACTCATCTTTTGTTGATTTGTTTTTTGAAATTGTCGGATATTTTATAATCAATCTTATTCCTTGTTCCAAGTCGTATTTGAATGCCATTCGATAATAATTACCGTAGTTCATAAGTACTAAGAATGGTTTTCTATCAACGTAAAATGTTATACGATCATCATCTAGTTTTGTAACAACTTGAGGTAGTTCTCTTACATAAGATACTAATTCATCAAATGTAGGCTCAAGCGGCTTAAACATTTTTGGTTTTTCAATATAGTACTCGATTGAGTTTGGTTTATTCTCTTGATTAGATGTTTTAGCAAACTCAGGATCTACGGTTACATCTTGAAAGACCATTTCAGTAGGATCTAAGTTTCCTTCTCCAGATACTATAGTTTGTTGTTTAGAAACAATAACGGTTTTCTTACCATCTTGTCTTGATGGGCTTTCTGAGATACCTTTGTTCTTCCTTATTTCTTTTACTTCTTTTTCTAACTCTTCAATTTCTAAATCAGACTTACTTGATTTAGATACTAAGATTTGATAAAGAATAAAGATTACAAGAAGCAAAGGAATAATTAATATAGTGTATCTTGACCCAATTTGCGAATAATTGTCCCCTACACGATATTTCATATTAACATAAGCTAAACCAGCTGTGACTGCAATTACTTCAAACATTATAAATGTTCTAAATACTCTACCTAAATTATTAACTCTGTTATATTCTATAACTAGGAAATAGCCAATTATAAACAAAGAAAGAATTACACCTAAACTTCCAAAGAATATAAGTTGTTGTGCAGTAGTAGAAATAAAATATTTGTAGACAGTGTATGCTAAGTAAGCTGTATTAGCCATTATAGCAATCGCATAAGTAAATACGGGTAAAGAAGCAAAGTTTCTAGTAATATGTTTTACTGTATTTAATTCTTTATATTGATGATTGCTAACAAAAAGGAAAATAACACTTAATAGTAAAGCAAAACCACCTATTCCAGCTTTGACAAGCATTTCGTTGTCTCTAAGGAACTCAACTTCAAATCCCCATTGTGTTATTCGGTTAAATGGTAAAGCTACTATACTTATTATTAATAACGATATTAGCAACAAAAAATTGCTAAAGAATTTTTTCATATTTTCACCTCACAGTATATTAAAATTATATAACTAAAAATAGGGTATGTCAATAAACTAACTATATTTAACAATAATTGTTATTTATCGTGTAAATTCTTATTTATGGCGAAATCCAAACAATTTTAAAAAAACTTAAACCTTAATAGAAACAGTTGAATCACCAATTTATTTCTAATAACACTAATTTTTAGAAATAATTATAATCAATTACTTGTATAACAAAATATTATTCTTTTTTTGCTTAATAATGACAAATTGAAATTATTTTCAACATTATAGTTGTAAGTTTAAAACTTATTACATATAATAAAGATAAGTTGCTAAATGTTCTTTACTAATTTTGTTAGCAAATAGTGACTAAAAATAAAAAAGGGGGTTAAATTATGCAAGTATTAAAAGAAAGCGTTCGTAATGCTATTGTAGAAGGCGCAATATTAGAATTTTTTGAATATGGTTTTCAAAATGCGAACATGCGTAGAATAGCTGACAGAGCAAACATTACTGTCGGTAACATCTATAGATATTACCGTAATAAAGAAACTCTTTTCAAAGAAATTCTATTACCTGCAGAAAGAGCTATTGATGACTTAGAAAGTTTTGATCAATTACTAAACATTACCTCTGTGAAGTCAATGGACAACGTTAACCAAATAGTCACATTTGTAATGAGCGTTTTAAAACCTTACACTAGAGAGATCTTCATTATCACTTCAGATCCATCTAGCCCACATTACCAAAAAATAAAAGGCAAGTTAGAAAATGTGATTATCAACAAGGCAAACAAGTATTATCCAAAAATGTTCGATCGATACTTTTTAAAGATTCTAGCATCTAGTTTCGTACAATCATTCTTTACAACATTGAGAGATAATATTAACAACATTCGTAGAGTACAAGATGTTTTAGCACAAATGATTATTTTCTATTTTAGGGATGTAGAAAACAGGTTTTTCTAAAAAAAGTCGGAGAATTAATTTCTCCACTTTTTTTTACATTTTTTCTAAAGCCATTGTATTAGTTTTCCCTATTTTTGTTTTAGGTAACTCTTTTAACTCTACTATTTGCTTTGGCACTGCATAAGTCCCTAAATTTTGTTTTATAATATCCTTTATTTTTGAATCATCAATTTTCACCTTATCTTGATTCCAGACAATAAATAGTTTAACCATAAAACCTTTTTGTTCATCAGGAACACCAATTGCAGCTACTTCAGAAACACTGTCTAAACTCATTAATAAGTTTTCTATTTCAGCTGGTAAAACAGGAATTCCAGAAACTTTTATGATTCTTTTTAGTCTTTGCTTAAAATGAACATATCCTTCTTTATCAATAAAGCCTAAGTCTCCTGTTAAAATCCATTTCTTACCATCTTTAGTGATTGTGGATTCTTCTGTAGCTAATTCATCATTCAAATATCCATTCATCATTGTAGGTCCTGAAACAGCGATTATACCATCTTTTTCGGTTGTTATAAATTCTTTTGTCTCAAGATCAACGATAGCCATATCAATACCAGGTAGAGGTTTACCTACAGAGTTTTGTTTATGATTTTTTATGGTGTTAACAGCACAAACTGTTACAACTTCTGTTAAACCATATCCTTCTAAGAGTCTTGCTTTAGATCCAACATTTTCCATGGTTTTATCAAATCTGTTCTTCAAATCTAACGCAACATAGTCTCCGCCAACAAATGCTTGGTCTATATTTTTAATAAGTGGATTTTGAAAATCTTTATTTTTTAATAACGCTTCAAATAAAGATGGAACACCAATAATATAGTTTATTCTGTTCTTCTTAATCAAATCAATAGCTTCATCTGCATTAAATTTTGGCATTAAGGTGTTTGTCCCGCCAAACCTTAACATACCATGAATTCCCATGCATAGACCAAATCCATGAAACATCGGTAAAACTCCTAACATATGTTTGTTTGTAAAATCTTCTTTATCCATGATATAAGAGACTTGACTAGCAAGATAATTAATAGCGTAATTACTTAATTCAATGGTCTTCGGCTCTCCTGAAGTGCCTCCGCTGTGAAGGTATGTCGATGGGGCCATTGGATTAGTTTTAATAATGTTTGTTGGTTTGGTAGAATAAAGACTTGAAAAACGTATTATTTGATCATTAAATCGAATATTTTTTAATTTTTTACAGTTAATAATCTTATAACCAATTTTTTTAATAAAACTAAATTGTTCAACTGGAGTTACTAGTATTAATTTAACTTCATCATCTAATAATTCTTTATAGTAATCAAAAAAAGAATCTAATATTATTAGTGTATTGCTATTAGTAGTCTTCATAAAAGTTTTCATTTGCTTAACTGGAGTTATCGGATGAACCATGTGTGATATTATACCTAATTTGTTAACCGCATAGAAACTAATGACCGCTTCGAAGACATTCGGCAAAGCCATAGTAATTACTTCACCTTTTTTGATGTTTAATTGATTTATTCCGTTTGCGAATAAATCAATTTTATTAATCAACTGATGATATTTAAGTTTCTTACCCATAAAAATTAAGGCTGTGTTTTCTGGTGATTTTTTACATGTAATATTCACTGCTTCGTATAAACTAATATTAGAATCCATTAACCTTCCTCCTCCTAAAATCTATATCCAAAAATATAACCGATTATAAAAATAATTCCAATAAGTATCGGTTGGTGCAAGATAAATATCAATAAAGACTTCCTTCCAGCTATCATAAATAGATTTTTATCAGAAAAATCAATCTTTGGAACTAAGCTCACTTTGTTTTTATAGAACTGTTTACCGAGAACCGTACCTAATAAAATAATTCCTGTATATGGAAAAACACTAAAATAGTCCGCACCAAATCCATATCCTTCTACTCCTAAGATAATACCTGGCAAATCAGAAAATGAAAACTTATTTAAATACTCGACATCATAAAACTTAAAGACTATTCCAATAAAAATTATAACAAGAGATAAAACAAGCAAAAATGTCTCTTGTTTAGATTCGCTTTTAAAAATATTCTTAATAAGTTTCCTTATATAATATATTAAAATAATGGAAACTGCATATAAATGAATAATGCCAAAAACTATAAAGCTACCACCAATAAAAATATCTATTATGTAGGTAATTAAATTAATTAGCAAAGCGATAATTAATAGTTTCACACCTCTTGATAGATTATTTTTACTAAAATTATAGCTAATACCAGATATTAACAAGAATAAACTAACGAAAAATATATGCCCAAAAAATCGAAGTTCTGAGTTCCAATACCAAACTCCTGATTCTGTTAGAAAGTTAAATATACTATTATTTACTGTTGTAAAATTCGAAAAGTAGGAATTCATAGTCATGAAATCATACATTAAATGATCAAAAATCATCATGATTATAGCGAATCCTCTAAAAAAATCTAATTCCCAAATTCGTTTTTTCATCTTTGATAGCACCTCTATATAGTAATAATTATTATAACATCAAAAATATTAATATATAATCATTTTTAATTATTTTACCAATAAAATGCAAATATTTGTCGTATATATAACAAAGAGGTTATTTGTTATTTTTTCTTGTGGTATAATTATTTTGAGGTAGACATATGAATATAAACTATGATGATTATATCGACAAACTAATAGAAAAAAATGACGAAGCCTTTAAAGTAGTCTATGAGAACACAAAAAAAGGTGTTTTTTCAATAATCATTTCTATCGTTAAAAATAAAGCAGTTACAGAAGATTTAATGCAAGATACTTATATAAAAATGATTGAAAAAATAAATAGCTATAAAAAAGGAAGGAATTTCTATGCTTGGCTTTTACAAATAGCTAAAAATACAGCTTTGGATCATTACAGGAAATTCCATCGCGAAACTGTTTATGACCCTCAAGAACAAGCTTATCTTCATTCGCATATGAGCCAAGAACCTAAAACTTATGATGTATTAGATTTGGTTAAACCGCTTGATGATTTAGATAAGCAAATAGTTCTACTTAGAGCTGTTGATGATATGAAGTTTAAGGATATTGCAAAATTAGTCAATAAACCTTTGGGTACTGTTTTATGGTTATATAACCGAGCTATCAAGACATTAAAAGACTACTTAGGTGATGAGGAGGTGAAAAAATGAAAGAAAAAGATATTTTAAAAAGAATTAAAGAAACGGCTATCAAAGATATTCCCGATGTCTTCGAGAAAATTAATTTAAAAAACATAGAAATAGAACCAAAAATTAAGAAGAGATTAAATTTTAATTTCACTACATATTTAAAAATAGCATTATCTTCTTTTATATTTATTCTTTCTGGTTTTTTCATCTACAGTAATATTAATGATAGTTCTACTGTTGATCCTACTCCTTTAGTTTCTGATATCGAGATTTTAGGTTTTCAAACTATCACAGGGGCTGTTTTATTAGAAGAAAACTATGAAAGTAGTTTGGCTTCATCAACATATTCTAATATAGTGACTTTATCTTCGACTACAAATATTGAAATAAATGACTATGTATCTGAAATCAATCCTTTCATGCATATGCTAGAAACTATAATAAATAATCAAGGAGATATCGAATATACTCTATTTGAATCAGATAAGCCGGAGTATCAAAAAGCATTTAGATACCTTTCCATAGATTTGGCAAAGAACGAATTAGAATTTAAAATATATTTTAATGAATCAAGTGACTCACAATCAGGAATTATTGTTTGGAATGAAAACGAATACTCATTTTCAAGCGACAGTCTTGAAACAACGATAAGCATTGATGAAGACAACTACATTGAAGTTGATAATCAATCTAGCGAAAATAAACAATTATTTAATTATGACATTTATGAAAAAGGTATTAAGAAGCTTAGCAATAAAATGGAGATTTATCAAGTAAAAGGTAATTTAGAAGTTAAATCTGAAATCATTAAGAATGGACTTTTGATGAGATTAGTTATCAATCGTAAATTTTATACTCAAAGCGATGAATTTGAGATTGATTACGAAATTGAAGAAAACAATCAACGAATCAACGGAAGATTCTCTGTTAATTTAGAATTTAATGCAACTTCTAATAGTTATAATTATCGATATAATTTGCCTAAAGGCAATTCAGTTGATAAACCAAGAGGCCCTATTTCTAACCCTGGCAACTCTAAAAATCCACGATTTTAAAAAAATTATATTTTTTCCCAATAAAATAGGTATGATGAACGTATATAATATGTAAGTTAAAAAATTTAGGAGGAAAAATATTATGAAAAAATTATTTTTATTAGCACTTTCACTTACATTAGGATTTGTATTTGTTAGTTGTGCCCAAGAAGACACAACACCGATTGATACGGAGGAACAAGTTTTCACTTTACAAGCTTTGAGTTCAACGAGTTTGTTAAACTACAATGAATTAACTGCAGATCAAGTATCTTTAGATTTGTTAGCTAATTCAACTATGGAAGAACCAAAAATTACTAGTGAAGTTGAAAACATAGATTATTATGTTGAAATGATGGATTTATTTTTGGGCGACGATAACTTGACAGTAGTTTCAGAAACATCTGATAATGAAGCCTATGCTTATAAGACAGTTTATACTACAAAAAGCATTAATGGCGAAGATGTTATCTATTTCTTTTATTACAATAGCTTCGATTTAGAAGAACAAGATCAAAATCAAGAACAAACTGATGGAACGACAACTGAAGAAGTTATAAATACTGAAGAAATTATAACTACTGAAGAACCAGTAACTGAACCTTTAGCTAACAGTGTTTCTGAAAAAGCAAGAGAATTCCGTTTCCAAGACGAAGATGATAATTTAGTTGTTTTAGGTTTAGAAGGAATACTTATTTATAATGATATTACTTATAATATCGAAGGTAAGAAAGTTGTTAATTCTAATCAAGAAATCTTCAGATTAAGATCATTCATCGATGAAGATAATTACGTAGTTGTAAACTATCAAAACGATATAACAGATCGTGATAGAGAAAAATTCTTCTTTAAAGTTGTGGAAGCTGGTATTACTACTAACGAAGCTAAAGTTATGATGTTTTCACAAAACGATCGTTTACATGCTAAGTTAGAATTTGTAGAAGGAGAAAATTATTCTTCATATATTTTTAATATCAGAACTGAAGAAGAAATATCATACATTTTCATAAACTATAGTATTGAAAAAGATGGCGAAGTTGAAGAAGGTAACGTAAGATTAACAGCTGAAATTGATGAAGCGACTGGTGATGTAATTTATAATTACGCAATGACTCCAAATCGCGGAAATCAAGGACCACATGAAAACTCATTTAGACATCGTCATGGTGAAGGAAATTCCGGACAACAAAACAGTAAAATGTAAAATCTTAAAATGCAGTTCAATTTGAACTGCATTTTTTTTTGAATAATGATATAATTGATATTACATAATTTGAAAGGACAAGAAAATGAAAAAAATAATAATTGCATTAATAATGTTTGGATTTGTGTTCGCACTTACTTCGTGTGACTTTTTAAACAATTTGACTACAAAAAACAGTACTAGCGATACTAGCACTGAAGTAACCTATAGTTCAACTGATTCCAATACAATCTCGGAATCTTCTACTGATATTATCACAAGTAATTTAATATCAGATGACACTTCTACTACTTCAGTTACATTAATAACTTCTTCAACCACTACTACAACTACTGAACAAATTTCAACCTTTACTACAACTACCGAATCTATTACTACCACAGAAACAGAGATTATTACTACGACTACTCTTGAAGAACAAACTACTACTTCCTCTAGTGAGTCTGGCGGTCTAATTACAAACGCTGAGTATGATTTAATTCAAGATGTGTTACCCACTGTCGGAATTCCAGCTTCTGGCGAAGCGAAAGTGATTGTTTTCGTAGTTGATTTTCCAGATAAACTAATTACCGATGATGCTAAAGTTTTATCTGATACAAACCTGGCTTTCAATGGCAATTCTGAGGATTTAGTTTATGAGTCATTAAATAGTTATTATTTAAAAAGTTCATACAATAAGTTGAATCTATCGGCTGATATATTCGGAGTATACACAGCTAAAAACAATTCCACGTATTATGAAACTTTGAATACTCAATTTTATGCGACTGATCCGCAAACTGGAGAATACTTATATCCAGATGCTACACATCCAGATAGTGATTTAATATTTGAAATTCTCACTCAATATGATAGTCAAATCAATTATAGTGATTATGACGCAAATAATGACGGATATATTGATGGAGTTTATGTTATATATAACCATGAAATAAGTTATGAGTCAGGATCAGACCTTTGGTGGGCTTATCAATATTATTACTATTATGAGGATAGTTTTGATGGTGTAGCTCCTAATTATTATGTTTGGTCAGGACTGGATTTCTTCTATGAAGGTGAAGAGCCTCTAAACGCAAGAACTATTATTCATGAAACTGGTCATATGCTTGGTTTAGAAGACTATTATGATTATTATCCTGATGATTTTTATAATAGTGGTGGTTTAGGCACATTTATGATGGATTATAACGTTGGTGATCACGATGCGTTCTCAAAACTTCTTCTTGGTTGGATTAATCCAATAATTATTGAGACATCGGCTACAGTTGATATTTTACCACTCGCTTCTAGCGGTGATGTGTTATTAATTATTGACGAATGGAAAGGCACCATCTTTGATGAATACTTACTGGTAATCTACTACACTCCTGAGATGCTTAATGAACTTGATAAGAGTTATATTTTTACTGAGCCTGGAATTTTAGTTTTCCATGTAAGTGCAGCTATTGATAATGGTTACAACACTGATTCATATTATTACTCTATATTCAACAATAATAATACAGATAGTGTAAATAAACTTCTTAAAATTATTGAGGCTGATATGGGAAATGATATTGAAAAGTATGCTATAGCTGAAGATACAGACTTATTCCAAGTTGGCGATATTTTTAATTATAATATCCATAGTGATTATTCATGGTATGATGGTAATAATATGAATTTCTTTATTGAAGTCGTAAGCTTAGATGTTAATAAAGCAACGATAAAAATTGATTTTTTAAGTTAAAAACAAAAGCAGATTAGTTCAAATTGACTAATCTGCTTTATTTTTTTTGATTGGAAATAGTAACTGTTCCTTACTATCTACTGAAATAGATAAATAAGGGAAAGCTGACATATTTAATTTCACGTTGTGAAGTTTACAATAATCGTCAATTTCTTTGTTAAAACGATTTTGTAGGATTTGATCTTTGAATAAAATATCTTTATATAATTTTTTATCAATTTTTGTTGTTAAATAAAAACCAGCTTCTACAGAAAGGATTTGAATTTCAGTCTTATCATATTTTGAAACTGCTTCTAAAGCCTCTGTATACAAGAACACAACACGACTATTCATAGTTCTTATCTCTGCGTGATAAAGCTTTACATCGATAATGTTAACATTTCCGAGTTTTAAATAATTTTCTATTCTATCATATGCATCTTTATAATTTGAAGATATCGTATATGCTAAAGTCATTCTC
>JAQUZK010000131.1 GCA_028691335.1 Candidatus Izemoplasmatales bacterium | reverse complement strand
TCAGGAATTAAAATTGAAACTGCAATGATTGAAAAATCAGAGATGCAATATCTTTATAAAAATGGTGAAACTCATGTTTTTATGAATATGGAAACATATGAACAAATAGAGTTACATGAGTCTCGTTTAGAAAATGAGTTGTATTATTTGATCGAAGGAATGAATATTATTATCATTACTTACGGAAGCGAAATATTAGGTATTGAACTTCCTGAAAAAGTTGTTTTAGAAGTAGTTGAAACAGCTGGTGGAGCTAAAGGTAATACAACATCAAATGCAACAAAAGAAGCTTTAACAAATACAGGACTCAGATTATCTGTACCTTTATTCATTAATGAAGGTGAAAAAATAGTTGTTTCAACTGTTACAGGTAAGTATGATACTAGAGCAAAAGAATAAGGGAGTGATTTTTTTTGGAAGTTAGTCAGTCGTGGCTATTACATTTCGCCGTATCATTTAATCCTGCATTATTTATTTTAATGCTTGGTTTATTGGTACTATCGGCATTTTTTTCAATGACAGAAACAGCCTATTCTTCAGTTGGAAGACTAAGAATGAAAACATTGGTTGAATTAAAGAAAACAGGTTCTAAAAAGGCCTTGTGGATTGTGGATAATTTTGATAAAACTTTAACCACGCTTTTGGTAGGTAATAATCTTGTCAATATTGGTTTAGCAACTATAAGCGTACTTTTTTTTAAAGGTTTATTTGAAAATTGGAGTAATCCTGATACTTTTGATACAGTTATATCACTAATGAATACTGGTGTAATGACGGTGATAATTTTAATATTTGGTGAAATCTTTCCTAAAAGTTTTGCGAAGACAAACGCAGAAAAAGTTTGTTTATGGGAATCTAGGTTAGTTTACTTCTTAATTAAAATTATGACACCTTTAACATATCCTTTTTTATTACTTAATAGAAAAGTTACTAGTAAGATCGATACTGAAAATAGAGTGTCTGTAACAGAATCAGATTTAGAAACTATTATTGATACCATGGAAGAAGAAGGATCAATTGGTGGTGAAGAAGCTGATATGTTGCAAAAAGTTCTTGATTTATCAGAAATTACAGTTGAAGAGATAATGACACCTAGAGTTGATATGATTGCAGTTGATGTCAATGATGATTTAAAAACAATAACTGAAACGTTCTTTAAAAATAAGTTTTCCAGATTACCAGTGTATGATACTAATCCTGATAATATTATCGGGGTCTTATCAGAACGTGATTTCTATACTAAGTTAATTAAGGATCAAAATATTAATTTACGCAGAATGATGAGACAGCCATTATTTATTCCATCATCCACAAAAGTTGATGCATTAATTGAGTTATTACAAACTCAAAACATGCACTTAGCAATAGTTGTTGATGAGTATGGTGGTGTAGATGGTATCGTAACAATGGAAGATGCTTTAGAAGAATTAGTTGGTGAAATATACGACGAACATGATGATATAACCGAAACAATCATTAAGAAAGATGATTACCATTATATTGTTAATGCTGATTATGATTTAGAAGATTTGTTCGAGGATTTGAATCTTGGAAAACCACCTGTTTCTGATTCTACTTCAGTTGGTGGTTGGTTATTTGAAATGTTTCAAGATATTCCTGAAATAGAGGAAGAAATCGAATATGAAGTTAGATACAATCAAGAGTATGATGACTTAAGTGAGTTAATTAAAGAAGATAAAGCAATTTTAGTCTTTAAAATTCTTTCAGTTACAAAGCGAAGAATTAAATCAGTTTTATTAACTATTAATGTTATTGAAGATGAAGATTAAGAGTGGGGATTTAAACCTCACTTTTTTAAAATGAAGGAAAGTGGGTTTTATTATGGAAAGATTGCAAAAATTAATTGCAAAAGCTGGTATAGCTTCCAGAAGAAAAGCTGAAGAATTAATTACTTCTGGCAGGGTCAAAGTTAATGGTGAGCTTGTTACTGAGCTTGGCACAAAAGCTAATCCTAGCGATGTGATTGAAGTTGATAATCAAAGAATTAAACTCCAAGATAAGGTTTATTTTGTGCTTTATAAGCCTGCTAGTGTAATATCAACAACCGATGATCAATTTAATCGAGATAAGGTAGTTGATTTGATCCATGAAGATGAACAAGTATTTCCAATTGGTAGATTGGATTATGATACTACAGGAGTTTTAATATTAACAAATGATGGTGATTTTGCTAATATGTTAATGCATCCTAAATATGAAATAGAAAAAGAGTATTATGTAAAAGTAAAAGGGCTGCTCAGAAAAGATGCTTCTAAGTTACTTGCTAGAGGTTTGCGTTTTGAGGACGAGATATATAAGCCAGCTAAAGTCAGAAATGTTAAATATGATGATAAAAAAGAAAATACTTTTTTAAATGTAATAATAACAGAAGGTAAGTATCATCAAGTTAAAAAAATGTTTTTAAGTTTAGGTCATGAGGTTGTTAAACTCAAGCGAGTTAGATATGGTTCTATAACACTAGATGGATTGTATGAAGGACAGTATAGAGCATTAAAGCCTCATGAGATTAAAACACTATATAATTTAGCTAACAATAAAAGTTGATTTTCCGCGAATTTTTCATAAATATGTAAATAAATTAGTGGTCAATTTTAAAAAATATGGTATATGTTTAAAGGTTACAGGAGGTATTTATGGTTTATCATGCTTTAGCAATTGATGGTCCAGCTGGTGCTGGAAAATCAACAGTTGCAAAAACATTAGCAAAAAGACTTGGATATGTTTATATCGACACTGGTGCTATGTATCGTGCCACAACATACAAAGCTTTAAGTTTAGAGATAAATCTTAATGATCCTGAAGCTTTTGATTTTCTTGATAGTACTGATTTTGAGTTTAAAAATGGTGAACTTTATATGGATCGAGTTAACATGACTACTCTTAATCGTCGTAAAGAGGTAAGCGATAATGTATCACTAGTTGCTTCTCATATACCTGTTAGAAATAAGCTCGTTCATCTTCAACAAGAAATAGCAGCGAATAATAACGTTGTTATGGATGGAAGAGATATCGGTACTGTCGTGCTTAAAGAAGCTGATTTAAAGGTTTTTTTAACAGCTTCAGTTGAGGTTAGAGCTAAGAGAAGATACGATGAATTATTCTCCTTAGGTAATAAAGTGAATTTAAGTAATCTTGAACAGGATATAAAACGTAGAGATGCTTTTGATTCAACTAGGAAATATAATCCTCTTAAACAAGCTGAAGATGCGTTATATATTGATACATCTGATAAAAATATTGATGAAGTAAGTGAATTATTATATAAAAAATTTATGGAGATAGTTAATAAAGGAGAGTTTTAAAAAATGGACATTTATAGCGAAAACAAAATGTATACCCCTAAAGTAGGAGATATCGTCACAGGAACGGTAGTAAAGGTCAATAAGGAAGAAGTATTGGTCGATATCAACTATGCGTGTGAAGGTGTAATCTACAAAGATTATCTTACACTAGGAAAACTTAATAGTGCAGAAGATATTCTTAAAGAGGGAGACAAAATTGAAGTAAAAGTTACACAATTCAAAAAAGGGGATGAATCAGATTCGCTATTATTATCACGTATTGACATCCTAAGAAATGAATTAAGAGCTGAAGTAAGAAATCAACTCGAAGAAGGAAAAGATTTTGATTTTAAAGTTAAGAAAAGCGTTAAAGGTTGTTTAGTTTTAGATCATCAAGGTATCGAAGCTTTCTTACCTGAAAGTTTAATATTTCTTCAAGGCGAAAATGAAAATAAAGATGATTTAGTTGGAAAAACAATTAAAGCTAGAATTATTGAAATAAGTAAAGATCGTAATCGTGAAAAGATTGTTGTTAATCGTAAACAATTAGTATATGAAGAATTAAAAGCAGCTGAAAAGAAAGAAGTAGAAAACTTGAATGTTGATGATATCGTAAAAGTTAGAATTGAAAGATTAACTGATTTTGGTGCTTTCGCTAAGATATCTAATCATATTGATGGTTTGATTCATATTTCTGAAGTTTCTCACTATCATGTTAAAAATATTGATGAGTATTTAACTGTTGGTGATGAAGTAGATGCTAAAATAATTAAAATTAAAGGTAAGAAAATTAGCCTTTCTTTAAAAGCTTTACAACCTACTCCATGGGATAATTTCTTGACAAAGTACAAAGTCGGAGATAAAGTTCAAGCTAAGGTTGTTAGAAAAATGCAATATGGAATGTTACTAGAAGTAGAAAAAGAAGTTGTTGGTTTATTAAATCGTTTTGACTATTCATGGAATCCACAAGAAAATCTTGCTGGTGAAGTTGAAGTTGGCTCAATGTTAGAAGTTGAAATAACTTCTATTGATAAGAAGAAAAAACAATTTAACTTAAGTAAAAAGCATCTAGAATACAATCCTTGGGCTGATTTAAAGCTTAAAAAAGGCGAATTAATTAGCGCAACTGTTCTTAGAACTGAAGAAAAAGGAGCAGTAGTTGGCGTTGAAGAAGTTGAAGGTTTCTTACCGATTGGAGAAATTTCAGTTGAAAGAATAAACCGTGTTGAAGATGTACTTAAAGTTGATGAGATTATAACTGTTGAAGTGCTAGATTTCTT
>JAQUZK010000130.1 GCA_028691335.1 Candidatus Izemoplasmatales bacterium | reverse complement strand
CAAGTTGGACAAGTATATTTTTCTTGTTTTAATTGCCTCTCATATTCTTTTTTTAATTCATTCACAAATATTGATTCGTTATTAATATTTACTAGTAACCACACTTTCTTTTTAGTTATATACGCTGCTAAAAAAGGTAAAAGTGTGATTCTTTTGGATGGTAAGTGGATAGGTGGAACATGTTTAAATGAAGGATGTATACCAACTAAAGCTTTAGTTAAATCATCAGAGCTATATAACGATTTAATTAATGGAGAAAAACATGGTATTAGTGCTAAAGACATCAAAATTGACTTTGAAAAGGTTATCGATAATAAGAATCAAATTACCGAGAAATTGGTATCAGGTATTAAATTTTTATTAAATAGATATGGTGTAAAAGTTATTGAAGGATACGGAACTTTTTTAAACGATAAACAAGTCAAAGTTTCTGAAAATGAAGAGGATTACATAATTGAAGCTAAAAATATTATTATAGCTACAGGTTCAAAAACTAAACATTTACCGATTAAAGGAATAAATCTTAAAAATGTTTTTGATTCTGGTTCAATTTTAAATAACACTAAATTACCTAGCTCACTGACAGTAATTGGTGGCGGAATTATTGGTATGGAATTTGCATTTATCTACGCACAGTTAGGAGTTAAAGTGAATGTAATAGAATTTTTACCGAGGATTTTACCTACAGTTGAAAAAGATGTGGCTTTAAGATTAGTTAGATTTGCAAAACAATTAGATATAGATATATACACATCTAGTGCAGTTGAAGCAATCGAAAAATCTGATGAGGGATTAAAAATTGTTTATAAACGTAAAGATAAACAAGAAGAACTTATCAGCGAATATGTTCTTGAAGCAGTTGGTAGAGGTCCTAATATAGATAAACTGGGTCTTGAAAATACTGGACTAGAATATGATGAAAGAAATGGTGTTAGTGTTGATTCTCATATGAGGACCAATATTGAAAATATATACGCTATAGGTGATGTGACAAATATTATCCAACTAGCTCATGTAGCTTCACATCAAGCTATAGTTGCGATTGATAATATCAATGGTGTTAAAAAAGAGATCAATTATGATATAATACCATCAGTGATTTTCACTAATCCGCCTATAGCTACAGTTGGTCTTACAGAAGAGGCTTGCAAGGAAAAAGGTATCGAGATTGAAATGGTTAAAACACCTTTTTCAGCGAATGGAAAAGCTTTAATATTAGAGTCTGAAACTGGTTTTATTAAATTAATTAGAGATAAATTGACAAAAAAACTAATTGGCGCAACTATCTTTGGTAAAGAAGCGGAAAATTTAGTAGCTAGTTATGGAATAGCTATATCAAATAAGTTAGATGCAGAACAAATTAAAGAAACTGTATTTGCTCACCCAACTATTCAAGAGTTAGTTCATGAATCAGTTTTAGGGTTAGATAAAGAAGCGATTCATTTTGTTGATTAGAAAGAAGATGATTATTAGTGATATATCTAGATTATAGTGCGACAACTAAGGCTGATAAAAGAGTTCTTGACCTTTTTGTGAAAGACAATGAAAATTTTTTTGCGAATCCTAATTCTATTCATGGTAGTGGATTAGAATCTAAAAAGTCAATTGATACTGCTTCTAAAGAAATACTTGAAATCTTGAGTTTAGAAGATTATGAAATGGTTTATACAAGTGGAGCTACTGAATCAAATAACTTAGCTATAAAAGGAATTGCTTATAAAAACAATACAAGAAAACATATAATTAGCACAAGTTTTGAACATTCATCTGTAGTCGCGTGTTTAAACTACCTTAGTAAAATGGGGTATGAAGTAGACATTGTTGAAAATGATGAGTATGGTTTAGTCGATTTAGAAAGTTTAAAAGAGTTAATTAATGAAAATACTTGTCTTGTATCAATAGGAGCGGTTAATTCAGAAACAGGCATTGTTCAAGATTTAAAGAGTATTTCTGATATAGTTAGAAATAACAAAGATACTGTTTTTCATAGCGACATGACTCAGGCGATAGGAAAAATTAGAATAGATTTTAGTTTAGCTGATCTAATAAGTTTTTCTGGTCACAAGATTTATGGTTTGAAAGGCGTTGGCGGTTTGTTAGTTAAAAATAAAGTTAAGTTAGTCCCAATCATCCATGGCGGTAAATCAACTAGTCCTTTACGTGCTGGGACTCCAGCTACACCATTAATGTTATCACTAAGAAATTCTTTAAAATTTATGTATGAAAACTTTGATATGAAATTAAGTGTAATAAAAGACAATCATGATTATTTCATTGAAAAAACTCTTTCTTTACCTAATACAGTTATTAATTCTAATAAGTTTTCTTTAAACCAAATAATAAATGTTTCTTTCTTAGATATTCCAAGCCATAAGTTACATCACGAAATGTCAAAAAGAAATATATATATATCAACATCTACAGCTTGTAGCTCAAATGACGAAAAATCGTTAATCATTGAAAGGTTGACTGGTTCAGAAGTTTTAGCCGAAACTTCTGTAAGGATATCAATTTCTCATTTAACTACAAAAGAAGAAATAGATCAGTTCTTTACTGCGTATAAGGAGATTTTATAGAGTATGAAAGTTGTTAGAATTACTGCTATTTGGTGTATGAGTTGTTTAGTAATGAAAAGAGTATGGGATAAGGTTTTTGAAGATTATCCTGAATTTGAAATTATCGATTATGATTTTGATGACGATGAAGATAAATTAAAAGAATATAATCCCGGCAAGATATTACCTGTTGTTATATTTTTAAAAGATGAGAAAGAAGTGTTTAGAATAACGGGCGAAAAATCACGAAAACAAATGAAAAAATTGCTGGAGGAAGCTTTTGATGAAAAAAGGTAGATTCTTATCCTTTTTGTTACTGTTTGCTATAATTTTGAGTTTTATACCTAAAGTTAGAGCTAATGATCCTGTTAATATATATTTATTTCATGATCCGGTTTGTCTTCATTGTCAAGCTGAAGAAGAGTTTTTAAAATCTATTGAAGATGAATATAATATCAATGTAACTAAAATTAATGTTTATGATAACGAAGATTTATTTAGCGATGTTAAAGCTGTTTTTAAAGAAGAAGATGCTTTAACTCCATATACAGTAATAGGCGGTGTTTCTTTACGTGGATTTAATGATCAGACTAAACAAGACATCATAAATTTAATAGAAAGATATCTTGAAGAAGATGAGGTTGATGTCGTTCAAAAAGTCATAAATAATCAAGAAGTTTTGTTATCTGATTTAGATACCCTTGTAAGAGAAACTGTTGTTTTACCCTTCATTGGAGAAGTTGAGTTAGAAGATTTATCTTTAGGTTTAGCTGCGGTTTTAATTGGAACTGTGGATGGATTTAATCCATGTGCAATGTGGGTTTTAGTTTTATTAATAACACTATTAATTAATTCTAAAGATAAGAAAAGAATGTGGTATCTTGGCTTGATTTTCCTCTTGACTACAGCTTTAGTGTATTTTTTAATTTTAATGAGTTGGCTACAAGTAGCTATCGCTTTAACTACAATAAACTGGTTTAGGTTTATCATCGGTGCTTTAGCTGTCGGTTTTGGATCTTACAATGTGTATAAATATATTAAAAGTTTAAAAAGTGATGAGGGTTGTGAAGTTGTCAATGAAGGTAGAAGGCATAGAATAGTTGAAAGAGTAAAAAAAATAATTAGAGAAGAAAGAATTATCATCGCTATAATTGGAATAATTCTTTTGGCTTTAGTTGTTAATTTAATTGAATTTGCTTGTTCTGCTGGATTACCATTTTTATATGCACAAATACTAGCTTATAATAATTTAGAATTTAGTGTTTATTTGATGTATATTTTGATTTATGTTTTCTTCTTTTTGTTAGATGATATTCTCATATTTTCAATAGCGATGATTACATTAAAGGTTACAGGTGTATCAAACAAGTATACTAAATATTCAAGTTTAATTGGTGGGATTATCATGTTTATAATAGGGTTTTTATTGGTATTCTTTCCAAATATTATTATGTTTAACTAAAATGATGGACAAGTTATTGTTCCGTCATTTTTTTTGCTTAAATCTAAAAGCAATTTGATAGGTTGTGTTATAATAAACATGAGGTGAATAAAATGAAAAAAACTGATTTTGCGGTTAAAAGTATTCGTCAGTCCTATAAAGATATTTTAATCAAAAAAGACCATTGTTCTTGTAAAATTCCTCAATTAAATGAAATTAAGAAAATAATAGAACTTACAAGAGAAATAATTTTTCCTGGTTATTTTAGTGATAAGCATTTAAGTGAAATACCTGGCGTTAATCATACTGATAGATTGATGAGAAAGTTGCATAAATTACTTAAGGTTCAAATCAAATATTCCTTGTTATATTTAGCTGACGCTGAAAGAGACAAAGAATTGAAAGAGAAGAGTTGTACGCTGTGTGTTGATTTCTTAAATAAACTACCAGAAGTTAGAAGATTGGTGTATTTAGATGATTTAGCTCATTTTAATGGCGACCCTTCTGCGTTTAATCTTGATCAAGTAATTATTAGTTACCCCGGATTATACGCTATTACTATTTATCGTATAGCTCATTGTTTGGATAAAATAGGTGTGCAAATAA
>JAQUZK010000129.1 GCA_028691335.1 Candidatus Izemoplasmatales bacterium | reverse complement strand
GTTCCTTTGGATGTTTATAACCGTTTAAAGAAGGAATAATTCTATTTTAATTCCATATCTATTGCCTACTTTTGTAGGCTTTTTATCTTTTGTTCTTAGTCTTTTTTCTTAAATACAATTTCCTATTAAAAAATAAAAATCAGCGCTCCCTTTTAAAAAGAAGCGCTGAACAAAAAATTATTTCTTATTTTTGAAGTAATTATCTAAATATTCTTGAATAACTGGAATTTGATCTTTTTTAATAGGCTTGCAATCTGCCGGTTTATTCTCTTTAGCTATTAAAGCAACTGCCATTTCTTTACAACCGGGATGTCCACAGGCTCCACAATTATATCTTGGAAGCAAATTTACTATATCATCAATAGCAGGGTCTTCTTCAACATAGAATACTTTAGAAACGTAATTTATTAGCAATCCTAGCAAGAAACCTAGTACAGCCAATACTATTGCTGGTAAAATAATATCCCACATTAAATAATACCTCCAAACCTAGAGAATATAATAGCTAAAATAGCAGCCACTAACAAGGCTATTGGTGCGCCTTTAAAAGCTTTTGGAACAGGTGCCATTTCTATTTTTTCTCTCATCATAGAGAATATATACATAACAAATAAAAATCCTAAACCGATAAATGTAGTGTAAACTAACATTTCTAAGAAATTATACCCTTCATTTATATTAATCAAAGCTACACCTAATACAGCACAATTTGTAGTAATCAAAGGCAAGTATATTCCTAATGCTTTGTATAGCGGAGGTGATACTTTCTTTAAGAATGTCTCAACCATTTGTACTAAGGAAGCAATTACTAAAATAAAGACGATTGTTCTCATATATTCAATACTGAAAGCTTCAAGAACATATTTATATAATAGCCAGGTTACAGAACTAGAAATTAACATAACGAATATAACAGCTAATCCCATGCCAAGAGCATTACTTCTTTTAGTAGAAACTCCCAAGAAAGGACAAATACCTAAGAATTGAGATAAAATGATATTTTCAATGATAAAAGCTGAAAAAGCTAATACTAATAAATTATCCATTATTTGTCACTTCCTTCGCTAATTTGTTTTTCTTATTATTTGCAATAGCTGTGATTCCTGCCAAAATCAATCCAAACGTTAGGAAAGCTCCGGCTGGTTGTACAAACATGCTAATTGGTTCAATTTTCAAGAAATTAAAAATAACATTTAAATCCAATTGTAATGTTCCCCAAATCGTAATAGTTCCTTTACCTAAGAACTCTCTAAAAATACTGATTAGCATAATTGCCATTCCATATCCTAAAGCCATTCCAATACCATCAATAACTGAATCAACAGGTTTGTTTTCTGAAGCAAAAGCCTCAGCTCTACCAAGAATTATACAGTTAACAACAATTAAAGGAATGAATACACCTAATGATAAATATAAATCAATTAAGAAGGCATGCATCAACATTTCCACTATTGTTACTAAAGTAGCGATAACAACGATATAAACAGGTATTCTAACTGGTTTTACTAGTTGAGATAGTTTTTTATTACTCATAATTAGAGAAATGATTAAGTTTGATAATACTAATACAAAGAAAACACCTAAAAACATTCCTAAAGCATTTTCTAACGATGTAGTTACCGCTAACGATGGACACATACCAAGTAATGATACAAAAAGTGGATTTTCTTTAATAATACCCTTGAGAAGGTTGTCTTTCTTATTCACTTAATCCACCTCCTAAATCAGAGTTGATTCTTTGCGCAACTAAATTAAAACATTCTTTAATTGCATTTGATGTCTTAGTAACACCAGAAACTGCATCAAAACCGGCTAAATCATCAATCTCAGAAACTCCAAAATTGTTTCCTACAATATCCGCTCCATATCCAGAAGTTTCAGTATGACTAACCACTTTGTAACCTTCAACGGATAAATCACTGTTAACAGCTATAAGCATTTGAACTGGTCCAGCAAATCCTTGAGCACTTACCGTATAAACTAAAGCTGAAATGTCTGATTGCCCTTTTTCTTTTAATATATATATTGTCGCAAAAGCTCCATTTGCTTCATATTCAGAGATATCATAATCAGCTAAAGTATAGAATTCTTCTAAAGCCTGATATTTGATTTTATCTTCCTCTAATTTTATTCTCGGAGCTGTAAATGAGTTAACCACAGAAAGTAAGATTCCACAAACTAACCCAATAGTTAATAACACTAATCCTGAAACTAATCCTTTATTCATATTAGTTACCTCCTCCGTCTATACTAGCCAAAACTTGGTTAGCTAATGTAAATATTCTTGATAATGCATCAGAGGTTATGGTAGCTCCCGTAAATCCATCTAGGATAGTTCCGTCAACTAAGAACTGATCACGATATTGATTTTCCACATAAGGAAAAGCTCCATCTGTATAATCGCTATTGTCTTCTGCATCGTATGATTGATCAGAAGTTACTACTACTGATACAAAAGAATCCATCTCTGCATTAAACTCTAATTCAACACTGATAGTCTTAGCCCCAAAGCCAACAGATTCGATAACAATTTTTCTGCTTAAAGCATCATAAGATGTAATGAATGTTTCAGTATCAACACCATCAGTTTCAGGTAAAACTGTTTGGAAGAAATCAAGGTAACCTTGTTCTGGAGTAACACCGCTAATTAATTCTATAAAAGCGAAATCATTATCAAAATAACCAACAAAAGCTTGATTATCTGCACCAAAAACTAAATCAACTATAAAAGGTTTATCAACCATAGTAGTTGGATCAAAGTTTCTAGTTACAGCATTAATCGTATATGGTAAATCAGGAATTTCAAAATCAAAGTCTCTAGCAAATAACTCTCTAGCATATTTAATTCCTGTTTCAAAAGCTTTTGAAGAATATGTTGAACCAGCTACTGTATCTAATCCAAAAGCAGGATCATCTAATTCTTTTCCACTTAATTGTTTGAAGAAATTATTATCTAAAGCGCTGAAGAATGAAGGTGTTTCATCATTGTTCATTACTAAAACGCCTGATAAAGTTTTTGTTTCAATATTAATCGCGTAAGCTACTTCAACCCCAGGGTTTCTACCTCTAGTTGAAATAACATAGATTACCGCTACCTCTGAGTCATCTTCCAAAACTTTATAAGCTCTTAATAATTCTGGTTGATAATCTTCTTCATCAGTATCTGGTAAAGGGTATTTTTTATTTAATTGCTCAGTCTCAAATTCTATTACTTTATTACCTACACCAGCTAATTCAATTAGCTCTTGATCTTTTGCATGCACTTCAATTTGACTTGTCATATATCTAGAGAAGAAACCACCTAATACAAACAAAACAAGTAAGGCTGCGGATATAATTAATACAGTTGAGTAATTCTTAATAAATTTTTTCATATTACATCACCCACCCTAAGAATGGAATATAAGCTGTATACATACCACCAGCTTTTATTATTGCGTAAAGAGCTAACACAATTACTAAACCTGTTAATATTCCCAAATACAAGCCACCAGGTTTAGTTAATTTTTTAGTTCTGATAACAGCAGTAAATTTATCAATTGGTAAAGCGAAAATATTTAAGAAAATCAAAGATGTACCTACACCCTCAGGTAAATTACCAACATATCTAAATAAAACTGTTAGAACCGCCATAAACAAAGCGAAGAATATTTTACCTAAAGAATTAGTAGGAGTTGTGACTGGTTCAGTTATCATAAATACAGCCGCAAACATTACACCACCAGATAACACTGAATAAAGCGGGAACCAAATACCTGCTTCACCAGCAATAATTCCAATTACCCATGATAAAACAAATACAGAACCTACATAAATTACAGGTGTGTACCATTTAATAATCTTGCGAATTACTAGATATATTCCTCCAATAAGAATCGCAAGAGCACTTGTTTCTCCTAAAGCTCCAGGAATTGTCCCTATGAAGAAATTACTTAAATCACCATAAGGTTTTACTAATACATTATAATCAATATCTTTGGTTGAAGATAAAACTCCCAGCGGAGTAGCTCCAGCATATGAATCAACCAAGACTTCTGATGCATTGAATAATCCACCAGCATTATTGACTACTGACATTAAAGTAAATCCTACAATTGCGTATCCTAACAAAGCTGGGTTAAAGATATTGTGACCAAACCCACCAAAAATCATCTTTCCAATTATAGTAGCCACAAAAGCTGCGAACAACAATACCCAAATTGGAGTATATAACGGCAATAATAAAGCCAATATAATTCCAGGGATAGCCGCAAAAGAATTTGATAATTTTTGATTTATCTCTTTAAGACCACGATGTTCTTTGTCAGTTATAAAGAAGAATAACCCTTCCATAAGTGTAGAAAATACAGCACCCATAATAATAAAGAACAAAGGATATAGCATTTCAAGAAAACTAATGTTGCCATCAATAAATACTTGAATACCATTTTTATACCAAGCAAATAATACTACTGGTGACATCGCAATAAGAAAATCTCTCATTATCACATTTGTTCCATAGCCTTTTTCATCTGCTTTTCTTAAGAAAGGCGCTTTTCCCGCCGCAAATCTAGCCATTATTTGCCTCCCTTCATCAAGAGTGCTTTACCCTTGCCAACTGCTTCTGTTATTTCTATATG